>JADYUE010000016.1 GCA_021531615.1 Fusobacterium varium
CGAAAATCACTGGAGTTACTTGAAAATTTATTTGTTTTTTCCACCAACACTATTTGACAAAGAGCCTAAATTAATATTTTTTTATACGTCAAATATAAGTTTAAATCGTTTATATAAAACACATGCTTTGATTAGATAGTTTATAGTTAAAGATAATAAAAAAAGAGTTGAAGAAATTGATTGATTCACCAATTTACAACAACTCTAAAAATCTTCAATATTTTAAAACTTACTTTTCTCTAATTTCATTAATAGCTTTCTCTAATTTTTCAGCTTTTAATCCAAGTACTATATGTACCTTTTCATTTGTTAATCTGATAACTTTTTTAGCTCCTAAAACTGCTATTCTCTTTTCATCAATTAGATTACCATTTTTAACAACAACTCTTATTCTAGTCAAGCAAGTATCTACACTAACTATATTCTTTTCTCCACCTAAAGCTTTTATATAAAGTTTTCCTATTCCCAAAAGTTTCTTATCTTCAACTTTATCCAAGTCTATACAATTTACTCTCTTTAATTTTGCAATTAAACTATATTTTCTTACAATTACAAAAATAACAACTAAAATAATTATTCCTATTACAATATACAGCCCCTTGGCAGATTCCATATTCTCCTCCAAAATTTTACTTTTTTATATTAATTATACTATATCCCTTTTAATAAAACTTGTCAAGTTTCGATAATTCCTCCACCTAAAACAAAATCTTTATAGTACAAAACTAAATGTTGTCCAGGTGCTAATTGTGGTGTACTTTCATCAAATTCAAAAAATACCTCATTATCTTTGATTTTTATCTCTCCTAAATCACCAAAACTTGAAAATCTTGGTCTTCCTATTAATTTTTTTCCTATTAATTTATCTAATTCAACTGGAGATTTAAACTCTAATAATTTAACCTCTTTTTTATATAACTCTTCATAATCTCCTAAAATTATCTCATTACTCTCTTTTTTTATATTTACAATAAAGTGTGGTTTAGGTAATTTTAAGCCTAACCCTCTTCTTTGCCCTATTGTATAAAGCTGATATCCTTGATGTTCTCCTAAAACTTTGCCATCTTTATTCAAAAATTTACCTTTTTTTATCTTATCTCCAAGATTTTCTCTCAAGAAATCTATATATCCATTTTTAGCAAAGCAAATCCCCTGACTGTCCCCTTTATCATGAACTTTTAGCCCTATATTTTTAGCTATCTCTCTAATCTCAGATTTCTCATAATTATATAGTGGGAACTTTAATCTTTCGATTTTATCTCTGTCCAATCTATATAACATATAACTTTGATCTTTTCTCTTATTAATCGAGATCTTTAAAAGATAACTTTCAAACTCATCTAAATATTCAACTGAACAGTAATGCCCTGTGGCTACATATTCAGCATTCTCCTCATCTGCTATTTTAAAAAGAGTTTTCAATTTTACCCTTTCATCACATATTACACATGGTGAGGGGGTAATTCCATTAGAATACCCATCTAAAAAGTTTTCTATTACCTCTTTTCTAAATAACTCCTGAATATCTACAACAATATGTTTTATTCCTAAAAAATTACATATCTCTTTAGCTCCTGCTATCTCTAATTTTAAACTTTTTTCCTCATTATGATCAAGGGTAACTCCGATAACTTCATATCCTTCACTTTTTAAAAGATAGGCAGCTACTGAGGAGTCTACTCCCCCACTCATTCCTATTACAATTTTCTTTTTATCTCTCATCAATCTCCTATTTCCTTTTTATCCTCTTGAGAATCATTTTTACGAGAATTTAATATTCCTGAACTCAATGTTATTCCTAAAGAAAAATTTAATAAAAATATTCCTGTTAAAGATTCAATAATTACAAAAAATTCTCCCCAAAAAGTCAATGGATAAATATCTCCATAACCTAAAGTTGTTAAAGTAACAAAACTAAAATAAATATGTTTAAAATAGAAATACAAAGTTGTATTTACATTTTCCATTCCATGAAATGCCTGACCATCATAACATATATTTATAACTGAATATAGTGCCCCAAAGCTTATTCCTAATGTTATATATGTTAAAAGAGTAATTACAATATCACTACTTTTTACCTTTCTTCTATTTAAAATTATATCTGTTACACAATATTTTATCAAAACTACATGGCTAGTAAAAAGCAAAAATATATTTACTATATAAACTAAAACATATAGTTCTTCATAACTCACTCCACCTATACGCTCTATATCTAAACCAAAAATAATTATGGTTATTGGCATAAATATAATATAGTAAACTATAAGTAAAAGTGCTTTTAAAACTCCATCTTTAAAAATCAAATTTTTTCTAGCTATTACTATTATAGGAAAAATACTTATAAACAGTATTGGTATCTGCTTAAAAGTTTGATAATTTAATTTAAATATATTTATTGTTTTTAAACTAAAAAGTTGAAAAACTATTGGCAACACCACTGATATTACTCCTGTTATCTTAGTTAAAAACACTATAAAATCATAGTTTTCACTTTTTTTTAACTCTGAAATTATCATTTTTAATTTTAATCTTATACTGAGATTATCTCGGATAATATCTACTAAATATCCCAAATCTAAATCGTTTCTTAAAAGTCGAAATATCATCTCTTTTAGATTTTTTAATTTCATTTTAGTCCCTCTTTATATGTATCTCTCCAATATTAGCAAACATTTTTTCTTTTTCTGTCACTATTTCCAATCTTCCATCACTGGCTATATCTCCAGCTATTCCTTTAATTTCCCAATTATTACCAACTAAAGTTATCTCTCTGTTTTTAAGATAATTTTTGTTGTTTATCTCTTCTAAAATAAAATTCCACTCTCCACATAAAAATCTTTTATACTGCTTTTTAAATTCATCTAATACAGTAAAAATAACATCTTCAACTATATATTTTTTTCCTGTGGATATAGTGAGAGCAGTAGCAATATCTGCTACTGCTCCCTCTAGTGAATTATTTATATTAATTCCTATCCCTATAACAAAAAAATCTTGGATTTTTTCAACTAAAATTCCACATATTTTTTTATCTTCAAGATATATATCATTTGTCCACTTAAATTTAAAATCTAAATTTTCAATTCTTTTCAAACCTTTTAAAACAGCTATTCCAGTAACTAGAGGTAATTTAGAATACTCTTCTATTGAGATGTTTTCTTCTACTTTTAATAGAAAACTAAAAAGAGCCATTCCCTTTTGTGATACCCAGTTATTGCCTCTTCTCCCTCTTCCATGAGTTTGAGTTTCAGCTATTGCTAAGTCATAATCTCTTTTATCATCTTTTCTTTTTAAAAAATCACTTGTAGAGTCAATCTCTGAAAATCTAAATATCCTCATTTGTCACCTCATTACATATATCTTACATAAAGATATACACTTGCTAAAATTAAAGTTTGAAAAGCTATAAGCCCACCAAATTTAAAGAATTTAAAAAAGTCTATTTTACAACCAGCTTTTGCAGCAGCTCCTACAGCAACTACGTTAGTAGCTGATCCTAGCATTGTTATATTTCCTCCTAGGCATGATCCAAAAGATAGTGCCCACCAAAAAGCCTTTGTCTCTCCTATCTTTTCAAATGTAGGAATCATAACACCTAAAATTTTAGAAATTGTTGCTGCGTTAGCAACATTTCCTATAATTGAAGTAAATCCTGCAGATAACCATGTTACTGCAAAAACAGCCATGTCAAATTTACCTGAAGTTATTTTAATAAGTTTATCTCCAACTATATTTATAATATTTAAGTTTTCAATTCCTCTAATCATCATAAATAGACCTATAAAGAAGAATAGTGTTTCCCATTCTACATTTTCAAATATCTCTTTAGGTTTTCTCTTAGTTATAACTACAAGGAATATCGCACCTGATAGAGATATAATTGCTAAACCTTTATTTATAAAATTATTTAATATAAATCCAATTAACACTAAAGCAAATATTACTGCTGCTTGTTTTAATAATACTGGATCTTTCAAACTTCTTGAAGAATCTAATTCCATTACTCTAGCTTTTAATTCATTAGATACCTTCATATTTTTACCATAGATAAGATATACATTTGTTATTAATAAAATCATTGATAATACAGCTACTGGAGCAGTATTAAGCAAAAATTCATTAAATCCTAAGTTTCCTTCAGCTCCTATAATAAGTTGTGTAGGGTCACCTATTAAAGTTGCTAGTCCTCCTATATTTGCAGACATTACTTCTGTTATTATAAATGGAAAAGGATCAAGTCTTAACTGTTTTGCCAACAAAATTGATACTGGTGCCATTAATAAAATAGTAGTTACATTATCAAGAAATGCTGAGCATAGTGCTGTTACTATTGCCAATAAAACTACCAATCTAAAGGGCTCTCCTCTTACCAACTGTGCTACCTTAATTGCAAACCATTGGAAAACCCCTGTTTCTGAAACTAAATGAACTATTATCATCATTCCTATTAAAAGAAATAGAATTTCCAATCTCTCTGAAATCGCCTCTAAAGCATCTTCCTCATTAATAATTCCCACAAGAGCCATTATAAGTCCACCTATCATTGTTGCCCATGGTCCAGGTACTTTTTCAGTTATCATTAAATAAAACACGATAAAAAATATAGCTATTCCCACTGCCATATATATCATAATTTTTTTCCTCCTTATTTAATCTAAATCCTTTCCCAAAGATTAAAAAAGTTTAAATATGAAGTACTTTTTTGATTATATCTGATCTTTTTATCATACCATAGTATTTTCCTTCGTCATCAAGAACATATAGTCTTGTAACTCCTTTTTTTACCATGATAAAGCAGATTTCCATAATCGGTGTTTTTCTGTCTATCTTTATATCCTCATCTTTTCTATATAGTTTTTCTATTGTAGTAGTAGATTCATTTACTAAATATTCTTCAAATGGTTCTCCTACTGTAAGGAAGTTTAAATCTCCCATTAGAGAAAGATAATCTGGCATTCCATAATCAATTAGCTCTCTCTCTGTTATCTCTCCTAAGAAATATCCATTTTCATCTACAACTGGTAATCCACTTGTTTGTTCAAGTATAAGTCTTTTTGCTATCTCTTCCAAAGTATTAGTTAAAAGAGCTGGTCTAATATCTGGACTTAAAACGTCTTCAGCAGTTATTCTATGATCAATTTCAATATTTGATTCTTGAATGTAACTAACTATTTTAGCTGCTCTTTTTTCCTCTTTTATTTTAGCTAAAAGATCTTTATGTTTTGTAGCTATTCTTGAAACAGCACTCATCACTTTTAAAATATTTTTATTTTTCAATACATCTGAAACAATTAAAAATACTAATTTTACTTCGTCTAATTTGTTAGTTGCTGCAATTTCAACTTCAATTGGATTTTCTAAAACTCCAATTGAAACTATAAAATCATCAAATTTTTCCATTCTAGCATGAGGAATAGCTATTCCATTTCCCATTCCAGTAGATATTTCTCTTTCTCTTTTAATAACAGATGATATAATTTGCTCTTTAAATTCTGAAACTTTTTTATCTTTTTCTGCTATTCTTCCTACCATCTCTTTTATTATCTCTTCTGGTGTAGTTCCCTTTAAGTCTGTAAATATAAATTGTGGGTCTAAATAACTTGAAAATTTCATATTTTCCTCCTTTAAATTTAATATCTCAAATTAATATAAATTATACTTAATATTACTGATTCTGCCACTACCAATATTCCATACTTAAAGAAATCCATAAAGCTTATATGTACATCAGCTTTTCCTGCTATTGAAACTCCAACTATATTTGCTGGTGCTCCAACCATTGTCATATTTCCTCCTAAACATGCTCCTAATGATAATGCCCACCATAATACATCTGTATTTCCTACAAAATCTGGAACTATACTTGCTATAATTTTAGAGAATGAAAGTGTATAAGGAACAGAACCTAAAATTGGTGATAGTATTGCTGATAGTACTACTACTACAGAACTTGTTAGCTCTAAATCTCCATCTGTAAATTCTACTAAAAGTTCTCCTATTTTAGATATAATTCCAAGTTTATCTACTCCCTCAACAAGAACAAAAAGTCCTCCAAAGAAGAATAAAGTTTCCCACTCTACCTTTTTATAAATCTCCTCTGGACTTTTCTTACTTAAAGAAAGTAATAACACTGATCCCATTATAGATATTATTGCTAGTCCTATATTTGTTACCATATTTGTTAAGAATCCTATTAAAATCAATCCAAATAAACAACAAGATTGAATTAAAAGAGTCTTGTTTTTAATACTTCTGTTAGGCTCTAAATCCATTATACTTGCTCTTAACTCTCTTGATACAACCATTTTTTTCTTAAATAATAGTTTTGCAGTAATTATTAATACTACCATATTAACAACTACTAATGGAGTTAAGTTAAATATAAAATGGTTAAAATCTAGTTTTCCCATACTTGCAATAATAAGGTTTGGTGGATCCCCTATCATTGTAGCTGTTCCTCCAATATTACAAGCAAAAATTTGCACTATAATAAATGGAAATGGATCTAGTTCTAGTTTTCTAGCTAACAGTGCTGTCATAGGAACTATCAATAATATAGTAGTAACATTATCTAAAAATGCTGAGCATATAGCTGTTACTATTGAAAGCATAATCAAAACCTTTATTGGATCTCCCTTTGCTTTTTGAGCAACTGTTATTGCTGCCCATTGGAAAATCCCAGTTTCAGACATTATCTCAACTACCATCATAAGCCCCATTAACAATAGAAAAATCTCTAAGTTTTTCCCTACTGCATGTAATGCTTCCTCTTGGTCTAAGATTCCAGTCAATACCATTAAACTACCACCTATTATAGCAGTTAAAGATTTTGGTTGCTTCCCAAAAAGAATAAAATAAAAAGATACACAGAAAATAAAAATCCCCGCAAAAAGTTTAAAATTCTCCACTTTATGCCTCCCCCTTAAAAAAATTTTCGGAGTCTAAGTAAAAATACTTAGTTCTCCTGATGAAGATACCCCCTCTATTTAGAGATGCCCACACCAAGAGAACTAAAGGTACAGCATAAAGTGCCCCTTTATTTATAACTTTTTGCCTTATATAATATTAATTTTACAAAATAGAGCTCTATAGAGTAAGTAACAATTATACATTACTTACCCTATAGTTCTCAATCTTTAATTAAAAAATATTATATAAAATATCTAAATAATTTTAAATTCTATTATACTTCTACTAAAATATAATAGACACCTTAAAAAGTTAGCTCCTTTATGGAACTTTTAACTTATACTAAATAAATTTTATTATCCCTTTAAATTTTTTTATTTTTTAAAATATTTTTGAAATCATTCCAAAACCAAATACTGGTCCTGTATGTGCCCCTATTGTTGCTCCAATTTCAAATCTTCCTCTATATTCCACTTTCTTAGAACTTTCACCTGTATTTTTTATACCATCTGCATTTGCAAGTTCCTTATTAGTTCCTCCCCATGCAGTATATAAAATTACGCTATTTTTCTTACTTTCACCTTTGATAAGTTTCTCCATATATGAAAAGGCTCCTCTTTCTCCAAAAGTTTTAGTTTCCACAGTAACCTCTCCATTTTCAAGTTTTAATACAGATTTTACCTTTAGCAATCCACCAATTATTGATGATGCTCTTCCTATTCTTCCACCTTTTTCTAAAAAAGTCAAGTCATTTACAACAAAATATACTTTCATTTTTTCTTGCATCTCATATAATCTCTCTAAAATTCCATCATAGCTTACACCTGATTTTACCATTTTAGCAGCTTCTAATACTTGATGTCCCAAAGCAAAAGTTACAGCTTTAGAGTCTACTATAGCTATATCTTCACCTCTTGAAAGCATACCTTTAGCCACTCTTGCAGCTTGTTGTGTTCCACTCAATCTACTAGAAATATGAATAGAAATAATTTTTTTGTATCCTTTATTAAATAATTTTTCATACATCTCTTTAAACTCAGCAGGAGAAGGTTGAGAAGTTTTTGGTATTACTCCCTCTGTTAATAATCTCTTCCAAAATTCTCTCTTGCTTATATCTACACCATCTCTATAATAGTTGTCATTTAACTTAATTTTCAATGGAATTATATTGATTCCTAAATCTCCAATAAACTCTTTTGTTAAATCAGATGTAGAATCTGTTACAATAGCAATCTCTGGCAGATCAGGATCTCTTTGCTCAATATAGATATAATATGGATAGTTTTCTTGCCCTGCTAAAAACTCATTGTATCTAATTCCTTTTACATCTCTAACAATCTTATTTGTTGCATCATTAGATTCTGCCCCAAGAACACTAAACACATGAAGTGTATCATCATTTATATATGTATTATAAATATTAGAGATTAACTCTCCCATATCTTTAGATTTATGTCCTATTTTTCCATTAACTAAAGCTATGTAATCTCCTACTTCAATTTGAATATCATCTACTTTTGTATTTCTAACAGCTTTTGTAATCTCAATAGATCTATTTTGAGCAGCTTGTTTAAGCACAGATTCAATATTTTCAAATCTATTTTTAACTATGAAATGCCCCTCTAGCATACTCTTAGTTTCTAATACTATAACCTCTTTATTAGATCTTTCTGCTGCAATTTTAGCTGCTGAAATAATATTCTTGTTATTAGGTAAAATAATTATTTTTTCAGCTTCTATTTTCTTAATACCCTCTTCAATATCTGCAACACTTGGATTTTGAGTTTGTCCACCAATCAATACCCCTGTTGCACCAGTGTCTAAGAATAGTGTTCCTAATTCTTTGTTATCAACTATTGCAAAATAGGCAACTGGTGACGCATTTTCATTTCTTAAGAAAATCTTCTCTGTTGATTGTAGTTGATAATTTTCCTCTTCAGTTAAAAGAAGATTTTTATGCTGAATCTCCATATTTTCTATTTTTATATTATTTAGATTTCCTAAAGCTCCAGCTATTTCAAGAACTTGTCCTGGATGATTTGTATGTATATGTGTCTTTGTCTTTTTAGAAGTTTGAGCACACACCATCGAATCTCCTAATGACATAATTTTAGCTTTATACTCATTTAGATCAAAAGAACCAGACTCAATTATAAACTCTGTACAATATTTAAATTTAATATCTTCCATCTCATGAGTTACTTCTAATCTCTCTTTTCTATTTGCTCTAGATCTTACTATTCTTTCCAAATCCTTTAACATCTCTGGATCTGTAACAGATTTTTCAAATCCTTCTAGAACATAGAATATTCCTTTTCCACCAGCATCAACTACTCCAGCTTCTTTAAGCTTTGGTAGTTGATTTGGAGTATTTTCTACAGCTTCATAAGCTACATTTTTTAGATGTACAAGGAACATAATAAAGTCATCTCTATCGCCTTGATATGCTACAGCCTCTTCAGCTACTCTTCTAATAACTGTAAGCATTGTCCCTTCTACTGGCTCTGACACAGCTTGATATGCCTTTTCCTTTGCCATAACAAAAGCTTTTATAGTATCATCAACTGTGATCTCCTCTTTATCTCTTACTCCATTTAAAAATCCTTGAATTATTTGAGAAAGAATAGTTCCAGAGTTTCCTCTTGCTCCAAGTAAAATAGCCTCTGATACTATCTCTACAAGTTCATTCATTGTAGGCTCGTGATTCATCTTAATTAACTCATTTTCAACTGATTGAAGAGTCATAGACATATTTGTTCCTGTATCTCCATCTGGAACAGGATATACATTCAAATCATTTAAAACGTCTGCATATTTTGAAAGCCATCTACTTGCTGCAATTAATAACTTTGTTAATCTTATAGAGTTAAGTACTTTTACCTCTATTTTCATATATTTTTTACCTCCAAATAATCTCTTATTTTATTTTTTTATTAAAATGTTGGAGGATTTACAACCCATATTGCTCTTGTCAATTTATCAGTGCTATTTTTAAATCTATGCTTTTGACTTGATTTAAAATATAGGCTATCTCCCTCATTTAGGCTATGTACAACTTCATCAATATACACATCTAGGCTACCTTCAAGTATAAAAATAAACTCCTCTCCATTATGTGTATAAAAACTTCTGCCACTTTCACCATTTGGTCCAATTTCATATAAGATTGGCTCCATTGTTTTATCAATATTTGAAGTAGTTAATAGTGCCATCTTTGTATTTGAATCAACACTTTCTATATATTTTCTCTCATTTCTTTTAACTACCTCCATGTTTTTAGTTTCCTCTTCATCTTCTATAAGGTAGCTAACTTTTACATCTAGTGATGTTGCAATTTTCTTTAAATTTTCAATAGAAGGAGAAGCCTTTCCTTGTTCTATTTGAGATAAAAAACTGGCAGAAAGATCCACTCTTGAAGCCAATTCTCTCAAAGATAGTCCCTTATCATTTCTACTTTTTTTTATTCTTTCTCCTATACTACTCATTACTCTCTCCTTTTTTTAATATTTTTATTAGGCTAAAAAGACTTTGCAACATTGCCCTTTCTCTAACTTTATTCCTTGATCCATTAAATATTTTTCTCTCTACATAAACTTTATCTTTTACTCTTATACCTATGTACACAAGTCCTACTGGCTTCTCTTGAGTTCCACCATCTGGTCCAGCTATTCCTGTTGTAGCAATAGCTATATCCGAATCTAGTCCTAGTACCATCTCTCTTGCAGTTTCCTCACTTACTGCACCATATTTTTCTAATGTTTCTTTTTTTACACCTAATCTCTTTATCTTAGCTTCATTACTATAAGTAACTACTCCCTCTTTTAAAACAGATGATACTCCTGGAACATCTACTAGACGGCTAGCAATCATTCCACCTGTACAAGATTCAGCAGTTGAAATATTCATTCCAAGATCTGTTACCATTTGAACTACTTTTTTCTCCAACCTATCTTCATCTTCTCCAAAAATGTACACGCCTATTTTATTATATATCTTTTCTACTATTTTTTCTACTTTATTTTTATTACTTTCTGTGCTTTGTAGCCTTATTAAGATACCATAATTTTTTACAAGAAACTCATAGTATATTCCATCTTCTGTAAAAAACTCACGTATAGACTCGTCTAATAGGGATTCTGCCATTCCAAAAGTTAGAACATCTTTTATATATATTCCATCTTTTAAAAGTTTTTTTTCTTTACTATACCAAGAGATAAATTTAGGAAACATATTATATAACTCTCTTGGCACTCCAGGAAATGCTGCTATTCCATCTATATAGATAGCTGGAGCCATTCCTACATCATTTTTAAAACTAACTGCCCCTTGAGGTTTCTCTACCTCTTTTACATTTATTTTTATAAAATTGATATTAGCTTTTTTAAATTTTTCTTTTAATTCTGCTAACTCATCATCTTCTACTATAAGTGGTTTATTCAGATATTTTCCTATAGCTTCCTTTGTTATATCATCTATTGTTGGTCCTAATCCTCCAGACATTATTACTAGATCAACATTTTTTTTAGCATAATCTATGGCTTTTAAGATCTCATCCATAAAATCTCTTACAGTTATTTTAAATTCAATCTCTATCCCATATTGATTTAACTCTTCTGCAATGTATAAACTATTTGTGTCTAACATTCCTCCATTAAGAAGTTCTGTTCCTACAAGAATTAAAGCTGCTTTCATTTGAAATGCCCCCTAAAAAAATATAGTCCAAATACATACTAATAAAAAATTTCCTATTATTCCTGCTAAGAAATCATCTAAAACTACCCCCACTCCATGTGGAAAATTTTGTGATTTATCTATTGGTCCAAGCTTTGTAATATCAAAAAATCTAAATATTACAAAGGCAAGTGCCATAGCTATCATATTTTTAGATGCTCCAACAGGATTTATTAAAAATAGCGTAGTTAAGTATCCTAGAACCTCATCTATTACAACATTTTGAGGATCTTTTTTCTTAAATATATCTCTTTCACAAATATCACAAACATATACTGCAACAGCAAAAAATGTGATTAAAAACATAAAATAAAATGAATTATATACCATATTATTAGGGAAAAATCTTCTAATATATGATAGCAATATGAAAACTGGTATTCCTCCTAAAGTCCCAAAAGTTCCCGGTGCTTTTGGAAGATCTCCCAATCCAAACCAAGTTCCTAAATCTCTTATAATCTTTTTATTTTTGTCCAATTTTAATATACCCCCCTTTCATAGTTGTAAGCACGGTATACTCCATTTCTGTCTCTCATTCCTTGTAATATCTCTCTAACTTCATCAGGAGTTTCAATGGTAAATTCAAGTACAACCTCATCTATAAATAGATCTGGCAGCTTTTTCATATCGTTTAAGATATTAAGAGGTTTTTCGAAGAAAATCTCACTGTTTCCAATTCTATTTTGTACCACTGTAAAACTATCTCCCTCAACATTAGTTATCTTTTCTCTATTTTTTCCAAGAATATCAATTTCAATATACATTCCCTTTAATCTTGAGTATCCTAAGATAGCTTTTTTAAGAGATGTTCCCCCTATCTCTTTTATTCTTTCAAAACTTAACTCTGGAGATAGAATAACAGTTTCAACACCTTTTATTTTTCCAAGTTCCTCTACTGTATATCTATTAGAGATATTCAAGTTCCAGTTAACTATAATCTTATCACTTTTATTTTCTAAAACTTGATATAAATTTGAGGCTAAATTACTATTTAAATCTTGCTCATTTAAAGCTCCCTCTCTAGCTATATCAAATCCTCTATTATAGATTTTTTCTATTCCAAACTCCTCTACAACTTTTCTTTGAGAAGCAGTTGAAACTATTGCAGATATAACTACATCCCTCTTCTCCTCTGACAATTTAGGAAGTTGATATCTTACACCTGCTTTTCTTCTATAACTTTCAACTAGCTTTTCTTCCAATTCAACAAGGGCATCTCTTCTTAAAGATTTAATTACAGATACAGGAAGAAAAATCCCATCTGAAATATATGTTTCTACTTCATTTAAAACAAATGTACTATCTCCTGTTTCCATAAGTTTATCTTTAATATCTTGAGATGTAACAGCTTTCTTACTAGCTTTTTCTATAACAGTATCTCCTACTTTTTCAACAATAATTTTTTTACCATTGTTATTTAAAGCTTCTAAAACTATATATGGATTTTTTCCAAGTTCAGCAAAGAATTTAGCTTTTATTCCAAATTTTTGATCTTGTTTCTTTAATTTTAACTCTATATTATCATTGATCTCTTTAGCAAAACTTTTGAATACATATTTACTTCCTCTTGGCACGTCTTTTAAAATTATAGCTTCTCCCACTTCAGCAGATTTTCTCTTATCTCTTGAGTTCTTTATCTCAATTTTATTAAGATATCCTCCACCAAGCTTTTCAAAATCTTTAGATAGATATATTATTCCATCACCAAGAACAACTCTATCTTTTAATTTTAACTCTTTACCAAAAACTATTCCTATCTCTTTTCCAAGATTATATGAGTAATTTTTATTTATAATTCTATTATCTGCACCATTAAAATATCCTTTGCTATACCCTCTATTAAATATTTCAGACACATTTTCTTGAACTTTTTCTCCATCTATAAGATTTTTATAATATCCTACTGTTTCAAAAACATAATTAGGATCTTTCATTCTTCCTTCTACTTTTATGCTTTCTATTCCAATAGATTTTAATTTTTGTATCTCATCATATCCATAAAGTTGATCTTTTGGACTTAATAGATACCCTTTCTTTCCTGTACTATCTGTATACTCTTTTCTACATGGTTGAGCACACATTCCTCTATTTCCACTTCTACTTCCTATAAAACTACTCATATAGCAGTTTCCAGAATAACAGATACACAATGCACCAGATACAAAGATTTCAAGCTCTATGCTTGTATTCTCTCTTATCTTTTTTATCTCTTCAAAAGTCATCTCTCTAGGAAGTACAACTCTTTTAAATCCTAATTTTCTAAGATATTCAGCTTCTACATGATTCCCTACTGTCATTTGAGTACTACCGTGAAACTCAATCTCTGGAAAATTCTCTTTCAGATATCTAAAATATCCTAAATCTTGAACAATAATTGCATCAAGCCCATGTTCATACAATACCTTTACATTTTCATAGAGAAACTCCATCTCTTTTTCCATCATAATAGTATTCAAAGTAAGAAATATTCTCACTCCTCTTTTATGTGCATAATCTAAAGCTTCTTTATATTCATCTAAAGTGAAATTCTCTGCATTTCTTCTAGCACCAAATCCCTTTAATCCCATATAGATCTCTTGTGCCCCTGCTTTTACAGCAGCATAAAATCTCTCCATATTTCCTGCTGGAGCTACTATTTTCATCTTCTACCTCTCATTTATTTTTTTTGTAGATTATAGTATACCACATTTACATTATTTTTTAAATCTTCCAAAGTGCAATTATTATTTATAATAATATCTGCTTTATCTATTTTGTCACTCATACTCATCTGTGATTCAATAATTCTCTCAGCTAAATCTATTCCATGTCTATCTCTTTTCATCATTCTTTCTAGCTGCACTCTTTTACTTATATAAACCACTATTACTGTATCACATAGGTTTTCCATTCCAGCCTCAAACAATAGAGGAATATCAAATATTACAATCTCATCTTCTTTAGTATTTTCTTTTTTATTTTTAAATACCTCTATAACTTGTGGATGAAGAAGTTCATTTAATTGTTTTAATTTATCCTTTTCTAAAAATGCTCTCTCTCTCATTTTTTTTCTTGAGATATTTCCATTTTCATCTAAAATTTCATTTCCAAATATCTCAATTATTTTAGCTACATTTTCCTCTTTTTCACTTAACTCTTTTGCTACTACATCAGCATCTAATACCTCTGCTCCAAACTCTCTAAAATAATTGCTTACAGTTGATTTTCCACTAGCAATTCCACCAGTAAGACCTACTATCATTTTTTCCACCCTCTTTTTAAGTATATATGTAACTATTTATGTTATCTATAAGATTTTCCTCACTAATATTTTAACTGAAATTTTACTTTCTGTAAAGTTTATTCAAACAAAAAAAGAACTGAAAATTCATTCAGTTCTCTCTTTTTATATGCTTTTTTAATTTTAATCTTTTACAAGAATTTTTTCTATTTCTGCTATATAGATAAGGTGATATCCTCCACCCTCTCCATTTGCATTATTTTCTCCACCATACCATTTTCCTGCAAATTCAGAATCCATAAAATCTTCAGGTCTAAGAGGAGTAGTACAAAGTTTTCTACAAGTAAAACTCATTCTTGCTTCTTCAAAGTAAGGAGTCTCTCCATCATGTGCTACTGTAAATTCACATTTTGCTATTTTATCTTCATCTCTTCCTGAAACTACTCCACAATATGCAAGTTTTTTCTTGAAAGATGGATCAAAAACTGTTAATGAGAATGTATCTGCTGCCTCTAAAAATTCATAAGTGTATCTTTCAGGACGTACTGCTACAAAAACAACATCCTTTTTCCACATTACTCCAAATCCACCCCAACCAACAGTCATTGTGTTTACTTTTCCTTCTTTTTCTGCTGTCATTAAAAACCAATCTTTTGCAAAAAGATTAAAAGTATTTTCTTTTAACTCAGCAGGTTTAATTTCATGAAATGCCATAATTACTTTCCTCCATATTTCTAATTTTATCCTTCATATAAATAAGTTTTTAATTGCTCAATATTCATTCCTGAAAGTCCTAATTCTTCCACAGTTCTTCCTGTTTTACGGCAATCTTGCCCCATAGCTATGCTTCCTATAGTGATAAGAGCATCCATTATAGGAGTTTCAACTCCAGTTAATTTAGCAATTACGCTCCAACCTACTAAACCAAATGGAATATCTTCTGTAAAGTATCTATTTTTTAAACCATCAGGTCCTTTGATTTTTCCAAATTGCTCATTTTTTGTAATAGCTTCATAGATATTTGTTTTTACACTTCCTGAAGATCCAAGAGCATCTACTACAGAAATAGCTTTATATCCAAGTTTTTTCATAATATTCATTCTTTCTTCATCAAGAGCTTCTGTTACTGTTCCTACACAAGGAGTAATTCCTTCTTTATAGAACCAAAACTCACCTTTCATAAGCTCTATTCTTCCAGCATTCATTATACATCCTGGCACATGAACAACAGGATTTAGAGTAAATAATCCACTTTCTATTACACTTTCACTTGCAGATACAGGATAGAATTTTTTAAGTTCTTCTATAACTTCAGCTGTTTTCTTAGCTGGCATAACTCCTGTTTTTAAAGGAGAGTGTACTCCCATTACCATTGATTCTCCTGGTCCCATAAGTCTTGTATCATATGGTAGTGTATATGATTCAGCAAATGCTACATCTTTTTTTATACCTTTTTGTTTCATCTTGTTCCAGAAAATAAGTGAACCAAATGTTCCTGCAAGAATTAAAACTATTTGCCCATCTTCTAAATGATCTATAAGAAGATCTGCATAATAACTATGTCCAAATGCTGGAACTGCAATAACTATATATTTTACACCTTTTATAGCTTCAACAATATCTGTTGTAACCATTGCAAGATTTCCTATTCCTTCTCCTAAAGCTCCATGTTGAACTATTTGTTTTGTTTCAAAAACTTTTTGCATCTTCCCTGCAAATTTTGCATCTTCAAACATACGTACTTCAAAACCTCTTCTTGCAAAATCTGCTGCTGCTGCATGTGCTCCATTTCCTCCACCTAAAACCGCTACTAATTCAGCCATTAAAATCACTCCTTAGTATAAAATGTTCAATATTCCTACTGTTTTTTTAGCTTTTTATATTTTAGCATTGAAAAAATATTTTGTATAATCTATAATCTATATATCATATTATATGATTATAGATATAAGGGGAGAAAGATAAGGATGAATATTCAATATTTAAAATATGTTGTTGAGGTGGATAAAACTGGCTCTATAAATAAAGCAGCGAAAAATCTTTATATGGGACAACCAAATCTAAGTGCTGCTATAAAAGAGCTAGAAAAGGAACTGGGAATCTCTATTTTTTACAGAAGTAAAAAAGGAGTATTTGCTACTAAAGAGGGGGAGAAGTTTCTTTTTCATGCTAAAAAAATAATTTCTCAAGTTAATGAGTTAAAATCTTTGTATAAACCTAATACTAATAATCTGCCTATACATTTCAGTATTGCTGCATGTAGAGCTACTTATATTACAATAGCTATCTCAAATTTTATAAATAATTTAAAAAATAAAAAAGGGATGACAGTTAATTTTAATGAGACTAACTCTTTAAATGTTATCAATGAAGTGGCAAATGGAAATGCTGAAATAGGAATTATTCGTTATCAAAATATTCACGAAAATTACTTTGTATCACTTTTAAAAAGTAAAAATCTTATTTTTGAGCCTCTATGGGAATCTAAACTATTTTTAACTTTCTCTGAAAATCATTCTCTTATATCTGAAAAAGAGATAAAATCTGAAATGTTAAAAAAATATATAGAAATTGTCCAAGGTGATATGAAAGTTCCTGTTGATAAAAGCAGCAACCTTTCAACCTCTTACCAACCCTCTCCTCAAAGTATAAGTGTCTATGATAGGGGGAGCCATGTAAATCTTTTGGTAAATGTAAAAGAGGCATTTATGTGGGTACCTATACTTCCTGAAAATATACTAAAAAGAAATAAGTTAGTTCAAAGAGAGTGTGCTGATTTAAAAATTATAACAAAAGATATCCTTGTATACTCTTTAGAGAGAGAACAAAGCATCTATATTAAAAATTTTATCTCCTCTTTAAAGGAATCTATAAAAAATATCTCTGTTATAGATGACGGTTTTTTAATCTAAATAGTTACTATTTAAAAAGGGAATACTGCTAAACAGTACTCCCTTTTATCTTACATTATAAAATTAATCTAAGAAGTTTTCATTAAAGTAAGCTACTAATGAATCCATCTCTTTTTCAGTTCCACCTACTGTGTAAACATCTACTCTTGCTACACCTTTTTTACATTTATACTCTAATGTAATTATCATTTGTTCATGGTAGTTTTGAGCTAAAGCAAATTTTGAGAAGGCTACTTTTCTATCTGGATTATAGTATACAACTTTTAATTTTTCTACATATGAACATGTTGATAAAGAGTTTACAATTCCTTCTAACTCTTCTACTTGTACACTTCCTTCCATAATTTTTCCTGCTGGAGCATGACTGATCATGCTTGCTGGTGGTAGATAGCTAGTTTCTCTCATTCTTCTTACATAATATTCTCCCATTGAAGAGAATCTTACATAAGTTTCTCCATTTTCCTCTACAAATTCAATAAAGTTATTTAAGTCAATTTTTGAATCAAGTTCAGCTTTAACTTCAGAAAGTTTTACTTTTCCAACTCTATCTAACAATCTAAAGAACTCTTTATTTTCAAGATAGATATTTTGATCTGCTTTTATTGGAAGAGGAGAAATTTCTGTTACTTCAGTAAATTCATCAAACATAAAGTATGATTTAATATGAAGTAATTGAGCCATTAATCCTACCATAAATATTTCAGCTTTATATCCACCAACTGTGCAAACAGCTACATTGTATTTATTTCCAATTTTATTAACTATATTTCTAATTTCTTCAGTTAGATTAGTTAATCCTTCTGTTCTAAATACCTCGTGATTTCTTTTATCTAGTCCAAAAATTATTCTTTTTTCAACTCTCTTAGCTATTTTCTTTGCAAGAATAAACTCTTCAAGTACATCTCCTGCTAATTTTCCATTTACAGTGTTGTGTATTACAAGAAATATTCTGTCACCAGAGAAAATTCCTTTTTCTAAAAGATTCTCAAGAGCGATTACCTCTGCTCCATATCTTCTATCTCTAAAATCCTCGATTTTTTCCTCTTCATAATATCTTAAGATATCTTCTTTTGTGATATTTTCTTTTTTAGGATTATTAGCAATATAATTTTCTACTAAACTTGTTCCTACGGTCATGATAATATTATCCATCAGACTTCCCCCTTAATTTTTTATCTACTATAATAATTACCCTCAATTTAACATTTTGTCAACATAAATTTAACATTTCAACAAAAAGTTTTTTTAATTCATAAAATAGACAACACTCCTATTTTTTATTTTTTAGAGACATTGTTATTTTCACTTATATAAAATCGCCAAGGTTTATCTTTAAATTCCTCTGCATAATCGATTCCTACTCTTGTTGTTTCTGTAATTTTATTAGGAACATATCCGTCATCCTCAATCCAGATATTTTTTCCCAATGTTAAATCCATGTTATTGTCATCAGAGATTATTCCTAAAGCTTTTGTCAATTTTCCCGGTCCATTAGCAATATATTTTTCACTCTTAACTTTTCTTATTTTTAACATAATATCTTTATTATCTAAAGGTTCTAATGCTCTTATAAGTACTGCTTCTGGATTATTTTTAATAGAGGCTGTCACATTGAAACAATGATACATTCCATAGATTAAGTAAATATATGAATATCCACCCTCTCTATACATTGCTTCTGTTCTCTTGGTTCTCCTGTTGTTATATGCGTGGCAAGCTTTATCTATAATTCCCATATACGCTTCTGTTTCAACAATTCTTCCTTTGTATAATACTCCATCTATCTCTTTAACTAAGATTTTTCCTAAAAGATCTTTGGCAAGTGTAATACCATCTTTAATGTAAAAATCTCTATTTAATATCATCTTATATCTCCTCAGAGATCTCCCAAATAAGTTGATCTTTTATTTCATCAAAATTTTTAAGTTTTGATATCTTCCAATTTTCACCATAAAGTTTAACTTCACAATTTCTAATTTCACTATTTATATTACTTTTATTAATAAGCTTTTTATCAAATAATAATGCTCTTTTCTCCTCTTTTCCATCTATCATAACAATAAGCATACCTTTATTGTACCCTAAAATTGTCACTTCTGAAACTCTACTTTCTGCTTCTTTTTCAATAGCTCTCTCTTTTCTATTCTCAGCATTTTTTCTCTTATTCTCTGTTAATCTTCTAAATTTCTTTTCCTCTTCTAATCTCTTTGCTTTTTTCATTTTCTTATATTTTGAATAAGCTAATCCTTTTGGTTTATCTTTACTTATAACTTCCATTTTTCCCTATCCTTTCTTTATTTTTTATCAATATTTATTATATCATAGGCTACATATATTTAAAATAAGTTTGTCTAAATATTTCTCTTTTCTTTTCTAAATTTTTATAGATTATTTTGGAAAAATACTATAAAATACTTGTTGAAATAAATTTTAATGGGGGGAAATATTTTGGAGAAAATCAAAATAAAATCTTTACTTTCACTTACTATTCCAATATTTTTAGAACTTTTATTAGTTAATATAGTTGGAAATATTGATACTATTATGCTTGGAAAATACAGTGATAAAGCTGTTGGAGCTGTTGGAGGTATTAGCCAAGTTCTTAATATCCAGAATGTTATATTCGGTTTTATCTCGTTGGGAACAAGTATTCTAATTGCTCAGTATATCGGTGCTAGAAACAGCAAAAAGATTAGAGAGGTTATCTCTGTTTCTGTCTTTTTAAATGTCTGCCTTGGAATTTTAATGGGACTTATCTATCTAGTTTTTTGGAAACAAATTCTAATTAAAATTAAACTTCCTTTCGAACTTATGGATATGGGAAAAACTTACTTTAAATTAGTTGGAGGATTGTGTGTATTTCAAGCTGTCACTCTTACTTGTGGAGCTATAATGAAAAGCCATGGAAACCCTAAACCTATGTTATTTGTAAATATAGGGGTAAACCTTATTAATATATTAGGAAACGGTATGTTTATCTTTGGTTGGTTTGGTATGCCAATTTTAGGAACTACTGGGGTTGGAATCTCCACTGTATTCTCTAGAGGTATAGGTTGTATTGTTGGAGTAATAGTTATGATGAGATATTGTAAATTTAGATTTAAAAAACAATATCTTCAACCTTTCCCCTTCCATGTTATAAAAAATCTTTTAGCTATTGGTATTCCAACTGCCGGAGAAAACTTAGCTTGGAATATTGGACAACTTATGATATTAGCAATGGTTAATGCTCTTGGAACTAACTTTATTGCATCAAGAACTTATCTTATGTTAGTTGCCACATTTGTTATGACTTTCTCTATTTCCTTAGGACATGCTACTGCTATTCAAGTTGGGCAATTAGTTGGAGCTCATGAAACTGAAGAAGCATATGATAAATGTTTTAAAAGTCTTAAACTGTCAATTATACTTGCATTTTTAGTTACAACAATTATAGCTCTATTTAAAAATCAAGTTATGAGTTTATTTACAAATGATGCCGCTATTTTAGAAATATCATTAAAAGTTTTCCCTATTATGATTATCTTAGAAGTTGGAAGAGTCTTTAATATAGTAATTATAAACTCACTTCATGCTGCTGGGGATATTCAATTCCCTATGTTTATGGGAATAATATTTATATTTATTGTAGCAGTTCCTTTCTCATATATTTTAGGAATAAAATTAGGTTGGGGACTTGTTGGTATCTGGATTGCCAATGCTGCTGATGAATGGTTTAGGGGTATAGCAATGTATTTAAGATGGAAAAGTAAAAAGTGGGTTACAAAGAGTTTTGTTTAATAATTTTGGGTTTGCTTTAAAGCAAACCCTTTTTTATTACTAAACTATAGTTTATCTACCTAAGCTCAGTTATCTAGCACATCACTAGGTTTTGACAAAGTACCTTTGGATTTAGCGATTATTAGTCAAGCTTAGTTATCTCTATTTCTTTTTTTAACATCAAGTTGTCTCCATGTCAGTGAATAAAGAATCCCTATAGCTTATTCCGTTGAAAATGCAAAACTCGCTCCGCAGGCTCCGCTCAAACACGTTGCATTTTCTTAACTGCATTTCGCTAAGGGCTTCTAAAAAATTAATGTAGCACAGTACTTCGCTTGTGTCTCAAAAGTAATAGTCGTTTGCACTCCCTTACTTTTGGAAATTACGTCAACTTGATGTTAGGGATAATCTATTTTTACTTTTTATTAGAGCCATAAATTATATTTTAAAGTTCTTTCAAAAAATATTTTATTAAAAAATATATTGATTTTCAAATTAAAATGTTTTATAATTAAAACAGATTAAAATAAATTACCAAAGGAGTGTTAATATTATGAAAACTGCAATTTTTTATGGAAGTACTACTGGAGTTACTCAAGATATAGCTGAAAGAGTTGGAAAACTTTTAAATGCTGATATTTTTTCAGCTTCTGACATTGAAAAGATCTGTGATTATGATTTTGCTATTTTAGCAACTTCTACTTGGGGAATGGGAGATCTTCAAGATGAATGGATAGATGCACTTGATAAATTAAAAACTCTTAACATTACTAGTAAAAAAATAGGATTTATTGGAGTTGGAGATCAAGAGGGGTTTGGAGATACTTTTGTTGATGGTATAGGAATTATTTATGATGAAATAAAAGATAAAGGAATTACATTAGTTGGAAAAACTTCTACTGATGGATACTCTTTCTCTTCTTCAAGAGCTGCTGAAGATGGTGAATTTATAGGATTAGTTATTGATGAAAATAATCAAAGTAACCTTACAGATGAAAGAATAAATGCTTGGGTAGCAAAAGTAAAATAATATTAATTTCTCCTTTTATTTGACATGTTTTTTAAATAATCATATAATTTATATTATTATTTAAAAGGAGAAAAGCAATGTTAAATAAAAATATAACTATTGAATTCTTAAAAGAGATGGGAAAAGGATATCTTCCTGAATTTATGGGAGTAGAAATACTTTCAATTGAAGAAGGAAAGATGACAAGTAGATTAACTATAAAGCCTCATCATATAGCCCCAAATGGTTTTCTTCATGCTGCTACTGTAATATCTTTAGCTGATACAACTTGTGGATATGCCTCTTTTGCTCATCTTCCTGAGGGAGCCGAAAGTCTTTGTACTATTGAACTTAAAAGTAACCATTTAGGAACTGTTAGAGAGGGTGGAATATTCTGTGTTGCTACAGCTATGCATTTAGGTAGAAATACACAAGTTTGGGATGCTGAAGTTTCTGATGAGAAAACTGGAAAAGTTATAGCACTATTTAGATGTACTCAAATGAATCTTTTCTCTAAATAGCAAAAAAGTTATTGTAGTTTTTAACTTACAATAACTTTTTTTATTGATAAAACTATATAGATATCTCTACTAAATCTCCTAATTTATACTCTCTTCCCTCTTCTCCTTGAATATTTACATAGATTTCTTCTGTTTCATTTTTTATTTTTAAGATAGTATAAGCCCCCATAAACTCTTTATTTATAATTTTCCAACTACCTTTTTGATTTTTTTCTATCTTTATATTTTCTGGACGTATCAACTTTTTAACCCCATCTTTTAATATAAAATTAGATTTTCCAATAAAATTAGCTACATACTCATTTATAGGAGAGTAATAGATCTCTTCAGGAGTCCCTATTTGCTCTATTTTTCCATTGTTCATAACCACTACTTTATCTGATATGCTCAATGCTTCCTCTTGATCATGTGTGACAAATATCATACTTATTTTTAAGTTTTTTTGTAACTCCTTTAGCTCCTCTCTCATGCTGATTTTTAATTTAGCATCAAGATTACTAAATGGCTCATCTAATAAAAGTATCTTAGGATATAGCACCAAAGCTCTAGCCAGTGCTACTCTTTGCTGTTGTCCACCACTTAACTCTTGGATAGATTTTTTTTCATATCCATCTAAACCAACTATTTTCAAGTATTCTAAAGCTAATTCATTTTGCTCTTTCTTTGTAAATTTCTTATATTTCAAACCATACTTAATATTTTCTAAAACATTCATATGGGGGAAAAGTGCATAGCTTTGAAAAACTGTTGAAATATCTCTTTTTTCTGGTGGAATATCTGTTATATCTCTATCTTCTAAATAGATTTTTCCATTATCTGGTTTTAAAAATCCACCTATTATATTTAAAAGTGTAGTTTTTCCACAACCACTGGGACCTAATAGAGAGATTAATTCCCCTTTTTCTATACTAAAATCTATCTTTTCTATTCCTCTATTTTCTTCAAAAATCTTTTTTAAATTTTCAATTCTTAAATACATATTTTTCTCCAAAATCTATTTTTTTAATACTTTTGCTACAAAAATATTTAAAGAAAAAGTGATAAAAGTTATTGCTAAAGCTGTTATTGAAGCTGCTCCATACTCCCCTTGTGCAACCTGTGTAAAAAGCATTATTGTGGCAACATTATTCCCTGGAGACACCAAGAATATTATAGCCCCTATAGTTGTCATTGTTGCTATAAAACAATTAACAAAAGAGATTAAAAATGCTGGTTTCAATAGTGGAAATATTATATCTAAAAGTATTCTCATCTTAGATGCTCCTAAATCTCTACCTGCTTTTTCTATATTTGGATTCAATGTAGAAAATATTGAGTCTCCAGCTTTTATTCCAATACTTATCTGTCTAAAAGCACAGTTTAAAATCACTATTGTAGCTGTTCCTGTTAAAGTAAAGATTCCACTATTAAAAGCTAAAATATATCCTAATCCAAAAAATGTTCCTGGAATAATATAAGGCAATCCCCCTAAAAACTCTATCCCCTTAAAGAAATAACTGTTTCTTTCTCTATTATAATACGAGATTAAAATTCCTATAGTAGAGGATATTGCACCAGATATAAAAGCATAAACTATTGTTCTTAAAAATACCCTTGTAGATGAAAGCTTAAATTTTTCTATATACTCTAAGGTAAACTCTATCCCTTTTGAAGTATAATTATAAAACCCTGAAAAAAATATAGCTGAATATTGAATAAACATTATCAATACAAATAGATAAGCTACTACTTTAAAAAGAATCTTTACTCCCAATGGAAGAGAATAAGAGATATTTTTAGACTCCATACCCTTTCCCACTGAAAAACTGCTAAATTTTTTCAAAAGTATTCTCTTGTACAATAGAAAAGCTAAAAGTGCTGGAAATATAAGTAACAATGTCATTGCCGCTGCTTTTGGCATATTTCCTTCACCAATTACTGTCAAATATGCCTCAGTTGCTAAAGTACTTTCTCTTCCTCCTATTATTATAGCACTTCCAAAATCAGATAAATTTTTTGTAAAAAGTATAAAAAAAGTCCCTAAAAAAGCTGGAACAGAGATTGGAAAAACCACTCTCTTTAAACTTTCCCAAGGTGAAGCTCCTAAAGCTCTTGAGGCATTTATCAAAGTATAATCAAAATTTTTAAATATCTCATATAACATAAAGGTTGCAAAGGAGATCTCTCCAATAAGTTGAAGCATAACTATCCCTTTTAAACCATATGGATTTGTATGAAGTCCTAAAACTCTATATGTTATAAGTCCTCTTCTCCCAAAAAGCATTATATAAGAGATCCCGAATATAAATGGTGGAGAGATCATAGTCAACATCAATAGATAATAATAAAATTTTCTTACTCTCTCACTAGAAAAAAGCATATAGTAAGCTATTATTCCTCCAAATATAGATGCAATCCCAGCTGATATTGATGATGTTATCATGCTATTTTTCAATAGCAAATAATTTTCATTAAAAATTCCCTTATAAAATTTTAAAGTAAAACTATTATTATCAAAAAAACTAGTAACTATAATTTTATAAATGGGGTAGAAACAAAAAAGTACTACCCCAATAATAACTAGAAATAATATTAAATTATAGCTAAAATTATTTTGCTTTATTTCCAAATCTTGATTTCCACTCATTTAAAACCTTTTCTCTTTCAGTTCCTAGTCTTTCAATATCAATATCTACTAATTTATTCATATCAACTGTTTTTATGCTTTTTGGAATCTCTACTCCATTTCTTACCATAGCTCTAGGATCTTCATCTCTTATAACTATTTGACCTTTTTCTGATAGTGCCCAGTCAATAAATTTCTTAGCTTCATCTAGATTTTCAGCATTTTTAAATATAGCCATTCCTGCTGGTACCCAAGGAATCATATCTTCAGGATAAATAGTTGTTACTGGATATTTTCCTTCCATTAATATAAATTCACCTGACATTGGAATTACTGCAACTCCAAACTCTCCACTTGTAACTTTTAAAGGTGGTTCTCCTCCTCTTTTTGCTAAGAATGGAATATTTTTACCTAATTCTTCAAAGTATGCCCATGCTTTTTCCTCTCCTAATGCTTGAATTAAGTTGTGAACTAAAGCATAGTTTGTTCCAGAAATAGCAGGGTTTGCCATTATAACTTCATCTCTATATTCTGGTTTTGCTAAATCAGCCCAAGTTTTTGGAGCTTTTAATCCTTTTTCTTCTAAAATATCATTATTTACCATAAATCCTACTAGTACCAATGATACTCCAGACCAATATCCATCTTTATCTCTATATTTTAAAGGAACTTCTTCCATTTCTGGAGAAACATATTTTTCTAAAAGTCCTTTATTTTTAGCAGCTATAAAACTATCTAATCCTCCACCAAACCAAACATCTGCTGATGGTTTTCCTTGTTCAGCTTCTAATTTTGATAAAAGCTCTCCAGAAGACATATCTATAAAATCAACTTTTATTCCTGTATCCTTTGTAAATTGTTGAAATATCTTTTCTTTTCCTCCATAAGCAGCTACAACTTTTAAACTTCCCTCTGCAAAAACTAAGCTACTTAATCCTAATAAAAAAATTAAAAATGTCAATGCTCTCTTTTTCATTCTTTCCTCCTCAGGTTTACTCTATTATTTCATAGTTATTATTTACATATTTTAAAGGTTTACATCTATTAGTTTTCAATGCTTCAATTAACTCTTTTACATTTTTAACTTTGTATGGTAAAAGTGTTGCATATACTCCAACTTTTTCTACTACATGAGCATCACTTGAACCAATCACTTGTATTCCAAGTTCCTTTCCTGCTTTAACTGCTAATCCATTATGATAATCACTTGTACTTCCATTGTATCCCTCTATTGCTGTAAGTCCTTTAACTGTATATAGTTTATCCTCTAACCCTCTATTATTTGTTCTATATGGGTGAGCTGCTGTACAAGTTCCACCAAATTTATCTACATACTCAATAAACTCTTGAGCACTCATCTGTTCTTCTGGCAGTTTATCTATTCCAAAAGCAACAATATCTCCATCCTTTGTTAGATACTCTACCCCTGGAAAAATAACAAAATCATATTTTTTTACAAGCTCATCAATTTCTTTTATAACATCTGGATTTTCATGATTTGTAAGTGCTATCCCATCAAGTCCTTTTCTCTTTGCTTCTCTAACTATCTCTTCTATAGATATGTGACTATCTGTAGAATATTTATTATCATGCAAATGTAAATCTACTTTCATTTTGAAATATAACTCCTTTTTATTTTTATAACTTTTTTATTATAACACAAATTTTAACCCTATAAAATATATATCTATAAAAAAACTGCATCCATACTATTTTAAAAGTTTGAATGCAGTGCAAAGAGCTTTTATCTCTTATTTATTATTTAAAGTCATCTCTTTAGATTTTTTTATAGTATCAGTAACAGCTTTTATTATTGCTCCTCTGAATCCATTTTCCTCTAAAGTTTTTACCCCTTCAATAGTTGTTCCACCAGGTGAACATACATTATCCTTTAACTCTCCAGGGTGTTTTCCACTTTCAAGGAACATCTTTCCTGCTCCTATTAAAGTTTGTCCAATCAATTTATAAGCTGCTGCTCTAGGAAGCCCCTCTAATACAACAGCATCAGCAAGAGCCTCAATAAACATAAACATAAATGCTGGTGAAGATCCTGAAGCTCCTATTACAGCATCAAAAAGTTCCTCTTTTATCTCTACTGCCATTCCAATTTTTTCAAATAGCTCTTTAAAATATACCTTTTCTTCATCTTCAATATTTTCATTAAAGCTATATGCAACACATCCCTCTTGAACCATTAAAGGTAGATTTGGCATAGTTCTTATTATTTTGCTATTTGTATTTTCTGTTTCCTCTAAAATATCCTCCATAGTTATTCCAGGAGCCATAGCAATAAGAACCTTTGTACTATTGATACTCTCTTTTATCTCATCAATAACATCCATATATACATTTGGTTTTACTGCTAAGAAAATAATATCACACTCTTCAGCAATAGCAACTTCACTATCTAATGCTTTTACTCCATACTTTTTTTCTATCTCTTTTCCTTTTAAAAAGTCATAGACTCTTATATCATTGATTTCAACCATAAGAGAATTAATTATCCCCTTTAAAAAGGCTTCTCCCATGTTTCCACAACCAATAAATCCTACTTTTTTCATTTTCCTTTTCCCTCTCTTATATATTTAAACTATTTTTGTTCCCAATGCAATCTCTTTTTCAGGTGTTAATAAAATACTCTTACTAGCATCTTCAGTTTCTGCACATAGTAACATACATTGTGATACTTCTCCTCTCATTTTAGCAGGCTCAAGATTAACAAGTACAACTACAATTTTCCCCATTAATTCTTCAGCAGTATAATAATCTACTAAACTAGTGACTGTTTGAATAGTATTTTCATGTCCTATATCTATTTGAACTTTATATAGTTTATTTGCAGTTGCTACCTTCTCAACTTCAACTATTTTTCCTACTCTCATTTCAAGTTTTGCAAAATCTGAATATTTGATTTTTTCCATATCTTTTCCCCCTAAAAAATATTTTATTTATCTATATAGATATTAAATCTATCTGTTATCTCTTTAAGTTTTTCAAATTTATCTAAAACTTCCTCTTTATCCTCTACTCCAAGTTTCAATAAAAGAGCATTTAAAATAACAATTCCTGGTACAAATGTATATGCCTTTTCTCCATTTTTAGTTGTTAAAACTAAGTCCGATATATTTCCAAGAGTTGAATCTTTTTTATCTGTTACTGTTATAACCTTATTTCCTTGCTCCTTAAAGAATTCTGTCACTTGACAAGTGAAGTTTGTATATGGATGGAATGAAATTGTAAATAAAAGATCATCTTTTTGAGAATAAAGAAGTTTATCTGTAAAATCTGAAGCTCCAGAGATCATAAGTTCTACACCTTCTCTAAACTCTTTAAGCATAAAGTATAGATAATAAGCTAGTGCATATGACCCTCTTGCTCCTAAGATATATAGCTTTCTACTGCTCTTTATCCATTCTACTGCTTGGTCCAATGCCTTTTCAATTTCAAGAACATCAATCTCTTGCAAAAGTTCAACATTTGTATCTATTACCTCTTGTAAAATATTTGTTCCACCAGACATCTCATCTATACTATTTTTTAACCCTTTCATATAAGAAGTCTCTTTTTCAACCTCTTTTTGAAATATCTTTTGAAAATCAGGGTATCCTCTAAACCCTAAGTTTTTAGAAAATCTAGTTATTGTAGCTGGGCTTGTATCTGTCTCTTTCGCCAATTGATTTATTGAAATAAATGAAACTATACTTTGATTATATCTTATATAATCAGCTATTTTTTTAAAACTTTTACTAAAGCTATCATAATTGTCGTCTAAATATCCAAGTATTTTCTTCTTCATAACCTATGTCCCTTTCTATTAAAAAATATCTGTTTTAGTTACAATTATACCCCATTCTTTATATAAAATCAAAAACATTTTTTCTATTTTATTTTATCAAACCATTTAGTAAATCTATACATATCAACTAATTTTTCCATAGTTTCATATATCATATATCCAGCTAATCTACTTGTTCTATTTGCTACATCATATCTAGGATTTATCTCTGCAAAGTCTAAACATACAACTTTTTTAGTTTCCATTAAGGCTCTTAAAATTCTCTTTCCTTTTTTAGAATCCATTCCTAATACAGTTGGAAATGATACTCCTGGAGCTGCTGCCCCATCAAAGACATCCATACATATTGTCACATAAACTATATCCATCTTCTTAACAAAAGATTTTAAAGATGATATTGTAAACTCTTCTGGATACTCCTCTTCTAAAACTAAAACACCTTTTTCATCAGCATTTTTTATAAGTGATCTACTATTTTCCAATCTTTGAAAACCTGTTATTGCATACTCTACATTCTTATCTTCATCTAATATCTTTTTAAAAGATGTTTCAGATGTCATTCTCTCATCATAGGATTTTATATCCAAATGAGCATCAAAACTAATTATTCCTATTTTTTTATCTGGAAAAGCCTTTCTTATTCCTTTATAAGCTCCATAAACTATATCGTGCCCTCCACCTAAACCAATAGGAAAAAGCCCTTTAGAGTAAATATCAGCTATCTTTTCACTGTACTCTTCTTGTGCCTCTTCTAAAGTTTTTTTCTCTAAGTTTCCATAATCATATATTCTTAAATTTTTAATATTTGGTAGTTCACTTAATCCTTTTCTAATAGCATTAGCACCTTCAGAAGCTCCAGCTACTCCTTCATCTCTTAAAATTCCATCTTCTGTATCATAACCAACAAAGCAAACTCCACCTTTTTCTTGAGCCTCGCTTATATCTTTTACAACTTGCCATAATTTTAAATCATCCTCTTCAAAGCTATCTATTTTACCATTCCAAAGTTTTTTCATATTAGCTCCTCCTCTGTTGATTTAATATCTTAATACAATAATTACTCTAATTTTATTGAATTGTCAATAGAAATAATACCTAGATAGTTATATTTTACACTATATTCAATAAAAAACTTTTTTTATTTATAATCTTTTAAAAAAAATTGAGGATAACTATTAATTATCCTCAATAATATTTTTTCTTTAATATTTTTTATTTATTATAAGTATCTATATCTAGCATATTTTCACTCTTTGCTACATAAATACTTGTTGCACTATCTCCAATTACATTTAGTGAAGTAACTAGCATTTCAATAGGTCTATTTATTGCTAAAATCAATGAATAAACTAAGATAGCTGCATCATTTACATATCCTAAACCACTTAGAATTGTAAATAATACTACTGCTCCAGCTCCTGGTGCTGCTGGAGTTCCTACTGATGCCACTAAAGCTAATAATCCTATAACAAAAATATTTGTCATTGTAACTTCATATCCAGCTGCTGCTGCAACAAATACTGCTGCTATAACCTGCATTATTGCTGTTCCATTCATATTTGTTGTCATTCCTAAAGGTAGGACAAATGATGCTATATCATCACTTACTCCCAATTCTTCAACTGTTGTCTTTTTATTTAAAGGTAGTGTTGCTGCACTTGAAGAAGTTGAGAATCCAAATAATGCAACTTTAGCTGCTTTTCTAACAAAAGGAATTGGACTTAATCCTGTTGAAACTGCTATTAGAAGTGAATATCCAAATACTAAGAATATCAATAAACTAATAGTTGTAACCACAACATACACCATAGCTGGTTTTAAGTGATCTACTCCATATGATGCAAATGTTCTTGTTAAAAGTACAAATATAGCTATTGGTCCAAATTTATTTATAACAAAAGATAAGAACTTAACAACTATATCGTTGATCTCTTGAAGTACATTTTTTAAATATTTTACTCTATCTCCTAAACTATTTATACAAAGTCCTGTTGAAACTGCTAAAAATACAGTTGCTAATACTCCACCATTATTTGAAAATGCTGAGAAAATATTGTTAGGCACAACACTCATAAATACAAGTAATGGGTTACTTCCTGATTTTCCTTTTACCATGTTAATTCCAGTAGAAATTTTTACATTAAATCCACCTGATTTATATACAAGCATTCCCACAATACCTGCCATAACTAAAGCAATTAGTGAAGAAATTAAAAAGAAACTTAAAGTTTTATATGATATACGCCCTAATTTTTTTGAGTCACTAATGTGACACATAGCTAAAGTTATAGATGTAAATACCATTGGAATTATTACTAGTTGTAATGAATTTACAAAAAGTTGCCCTATAATATAGAAAATACCTAATGATCTTTCTGCTCCCTTAGCTGAAATATCTTGGAAAAGTAATGAATTAATAAATTTCCAAGTATCACTATTTCCCCCAACTTTTTCTCTTAAAAGAATAAAAATAAATCCTGCTACTATTCCTGCAATTAAAGCTATTGTCATCTTTATTGCAAGAGTGTTTTTCCCTTGTTTCACTGAATTAGACCTCCATATATAATAATTTAATTTTAGATAACATGGGTTTAAAAAAATTTTACCTTTAATGATTATAATAAAGATATTAAAAAATGTCAAAAAAATTTTTATTTTCTCTTAAAAAATAATCTATTATTTTAAAAAATTTTCAAACTAATATAGAAGTCATTTAGCAAAAATAAAAAAGACAAGGTTTTTGGCAGCCCTTGTCTTTTCATTCCTGTTACTATTTTATCTTTTAGTCAACTTAATTATACCATAGCATTTTAATAAAATCAATGATATAATAATCAAGTTCCGCCTCGAATCTGAACATCTCAAGAAAGGAGGTGCGAAGTGAAGAGGCTATTTTATATTTTAGTCATGATAATAATGTTCTTTTTATTATCTAAAAACTTATACTAGATTTTATTCATAAAAGTTTTATGTGGGAGGATTTGGCAGATCCTCCTGCTTTTTTATTTTTTTTAAAAAAGGTGTTGAGTTTCTATCTCTCAACACCTTTCTATAAGCCTATTTTAAACCTTTACTTTGTAAAAGTTCAATCATCTCTAAATTATTTTTTTCTTTAGCAATAGATATAGCACTATCACCATAAGACATATAATAAGGATTTACTCCCAATTCAAATAGTTTTTTAACTACATTTACATATCCATTATCTACTGCTCTCAAATATATTTCACCAAATATATTCTCATTTTTTCTATTTCTCATATTTAGATTATAATCTTTTATCTCTAAAAGTTTTAAAAGCATATTTTCATCATTAGTATAGAAAATAGGAATATTTCCATAAATATCCTCTTTTTTAAAATCTCCACCTCTTTCTAACATAAGTTCTACAAGTTTAATATTACCAGAAACTACTGCATCAAAAATAGGTGTCCATCCTTCACTGTTTTCTATATCTAAATTTGCCCCTGCTAAAACTAAATATTCACTATACTCAAAAGGTTTATTCTTTATAAAATAGCTAATTACACTCTCTTTCTTATTATCTAGTTTATTTATATCTGCTCCTGCTATAACAAGTTTATTTAAAGCTTCAGAGCTTCTCACATAGAAAATAGGTGTTCTTCCATCTTCTATCTCCTCTTCAAGATATGCCCCTCTTATTAGAATCATATCCAATACATTATGGCTATCATTTTCAACAGCTATCATAAGCAGACTTTTTCCATCTTTGCTATATGTTACAGGAAAATTTTCTGAAAAAAAACTATTTAATAAAAAACTATTATCTGTCTCAATTGCATTTACCACCTCTTCAGGTGCAATAACCACATTTTTCTTGTCTTTTAGCATTGAACAACTTGTAAATATAATTATTATTATACTTAGACATATTAGCTTTCTCATAAATTTAACCTCTCCAGTTAATTAGTCTTCATTTCTTTTTTCAGCTTTTCTTCTTTCTCCCTCTTTTAGAACTTTCTTTCTAAGTCTAATATTTGTAGGAGTTACTTCTACTAACTCATCTTCAGCAATATAATCTAGTGCTTGTTCTAGTGAGAATCTTCTTGGAGTTGCTAATTTAACTGCATCGTCACTTCCTGCTGCTCTCATATTTGTAAGTTTTTTAGTTTTACATACGTTTACAACAAGGTCATTTTCTCTGCTGTGCTCTCCAACTATCATTCCTTCATATACAGGAATTCCTGGATCTAAGAATAATATTCCTCTATCTTGAATATTATTTAAAGCATATGGAACTGTTACTCCAGGTTCTGTTGCTATTAATACCCCTTTAGTTCTTGTAGGGATCTCTCCTTTGTATGGTTCATAGCTATAGAATGAATGGTTTAATATTCCTGTTCCTTTAGTATCTGTTAAGAATTCATTTCTAAATCCAATAAGTCCTCTTGCAGGTACTTTAAATTCAAGACGAGTATATCCATCTGTTCCAGGAGTCATTGTTACCATTTCCCCTTTTCTACTTCCCATCTTTTCAATAACTACACCTGTATAACAATCATCAACGTCAATTAGTGCCATTTCGATAGGCTCCATTTTTTGTCCATTTTCCTCTTTCATAAGAACTCTTGGTTTTGAAACTTGAATTTCAAATCCTTCTCTTCTCATATTTTCAAGAAGTATAGAAAGTTGAAGTTCTCCTCTTCCTTTAACAACAAAGGCATCTGGAGCATCTGTTGCTTCTACTCTCATACTTACATTTGTTTGTAATTCTTTTTGTAGTCTTTCCCAAATGTGTCTAGAAGTTACAAATTTTCCTTCTTTTCCAGCAAATGGAGAATCGTTTACCATAAATGTCATAGCAAGTGTTGGCTCATCTATATCAATTAATGGTAATGCTACTGGATCATTGATATCTGCAAGAGTTTCTCCAATATCAATATCCTCGATTCCAGCTATACAAACTATATCTCCAGCTTGAGCTTCTTGAATTTCTACTCTTTTTAATCCTTCATAACCATATAAAACAGAGATTTTTCCTTTTACCATTTTTCCATCTCTTTTTATAAGCATAACATCTTGGTTTCTCTTAACTATACCATTGTGGATTCTTCCTACTGCAAGTTTTCCAACATAGTTATCATATGCAATATTAGTAATTAAGAATTGCATAGGTTTTGTAGCATCTCCTTCTGGATCTTCTACATGCTCAAGAATAGTTTCAAATAGTGGTATCATATCTGAACTTTCATCAGTAAGCTCTCTCTTAGCAAATCCACCTTTTCCAGATGCATAGATTACTGGGAATTCAAGTTGAAGTTCATTTGCATTTAATTCAATAAATAATTCATAAACCATGTATAATACATCTTCTGGTCTTGCATTTGGTTTATCAACTTTATTTACTACAACTATTGGTCTGTGCCCTTGTTCAAGAGCTTTCTTTAATACATATTTTGTTTGTGGCATTGGTCCTTCAAAAGCATCTACAAGTAGTACTACTGAATCAACCATTTTCATAATACGTTGTACCTCTCCTCCAAAGTCAGCATGTCCTGGAGTATCAACTATATTGATCTTATAGTCTTTGTATCTTACAGAGGCATTTTTAGAGAAAATTGTTATTCCTCTTTCTCTTTCAATATCATTTGAGTCCATTACTCTTTCTTCTACTTTTTCAAGTTCATGGCTCCCAAATGCTCCACCTTGTCTTAATAGACAGTCTACTAATGTTGTTTTTCCGTGGTCAACATGGGCAATAATTGCTATGTTTTTGATTTTCATTTTTCAACCTTCCTTACGGGAATTAAAAATATTTATATCCCTTTAATAAATTATTACTTACATTACATAATCCTAAAAACTTACCTTCAATATCATACACTCTATATCTTCCATTTTCTGTAGTAAATCTCACTGTATGTCCATTTCTAAATAAAAGTAGGTTTTTATCTCCAGTTAAAGTTATCTTTGGATAATCAAAGAATTCTTCAACACTACTTATAAAGCTACTATCTCCACTGTTACACATCTCTTCAATAGAATCTAATGTATAGGCTTTTTCAATATTAGAAGTTCCAACTTCCTCTCTAACTAGAGATGTCATTGTTGCAAAAGTCCCTAAAGTCTCTCCTAAATCATTAATAAGTGATCTAATATAAGTTCCCTTTGAAACTTTGCATCTAATCTTTCCTTTTCTCCCATCAAATTCCAGTATCTCAATAAAAGAGATAGTTACTTTTCTTGATTTTCTCTCTATTTCAATTCCTTGTCTTGCAAGTTCATAGAGTTTTTTTCCATCTACTTTTAATGCAGAATACATAGGTGGTACTTGATCTATCTCTCCAGTAAATCTTTCTAATGCTATCTTCAAATCATCTGTTGAAACATTAAATTCATCTACTTTGTCAAGAACTTTTCCCTCTACATCATAAGTATCTGTTCTATATCCTAGTTCAAATCCAGCTGTATATATTTTTTCATATCCTTCAATATCTTCTACAAGTCTTGTTGCTCTCCCAACACATACTACAAGTACCCCTGTTGCTAATGGATCAAGTGTTCCAGTATGTCCTATTTTTCTCTCGTGAAGACATCTTCTCAACCTTCTAACTACATCAAAAGATGTTATTCCACTAGGTTTATTTACATTTATTATCCCTTCCAAAACATCAACTCCTGCATAGAACTATCCTTTATTATAACATATATTATTCATCTTTCAAACATTTTTATAAATTTTTTCTATTTACGTTTTTTTACCACTGTTTCTGATTTTTAGAAAAATATAGTTATTCTATTCTATATTTATTTGTTGGACTCCATAATATATAGTCCTCTATTCCTAAATCTCTTAGAGCTTGAACTTGAAGTTCTATCTCTTTAGGTCCGTAATTAATATGTCCCTTTACCCACTTTGCTGTAAATGCTTGTATCCATGGTCTGATCATAGCTGGTGTATCAATATTAGCATTTCTATTTATAGAGTCTTGTGTACAATGATAAACTGTCTTATATGGATAAGCATCTGGTACAGGTAGTCCATAAACCCCTCTTCCATAGTGGCTTGGATAGATCATTGGACAGATGTAATCAACTACATTACTTACAGATTCCCAATGTTGTCCCAATGCCATATCATCTGGTAAACTTCCAACTTGCCCATAAACATCTGCTGCTATATATACTCCTAAAGGTTCCAATTCCTTTCTAGCATAAGCTAAATATTTTTGAATTGTCTCTGGCTTAGATTCATTTTTTGTATTTCTATAATTCAGTTCCTTATCTAACTTTCCTCCATTTGATGCTGGGAATCTTACATAGTCAAATTGAATCTCATCAAATCCAGCTTTTGCTGCTTCTTTTGCCACCGCTACATTGTATTCCCATAAATATCTATCGTGAGGAGAAACCCAAATAACACCATCACTATTTGTAAAAGGTTTTCCAGTAGCTTTACTAATTATAGCTTTATCAGGATTTGCCTTAGCATAAGTAGGATCTTTAAAAGATACTATTCTTGCTATTGTGTAGATATTATTATCTTTTAATCTCTTCATAAATTTTTCAATATCTTTAATTGGAGCACGTCTATTAGCTAAAGGATTATATTTTTCACCAGCCTCCATTTTAAATAAAAGTGTTCCATCATCTTCTTTTACATCAATTACAAAGGCATTTATCTTAGTTCTTTTTGTAAGAGCAATTAATTCATCCATCTTTTTATTTAGAGATGCTGAACTACTTGTTACATAGATCCCTTTTACTTTTACCCTTTTATTATCTGGATACTCTTTTTTCTCAACTGGAGAGAAATCAAGATTTTTCCAATTTTTTGGTAAAGTCTCTTGCATAGTTCCAGCAAGTTGATTTTCTTTTATCCAACCAGTTTTTCTCTTACCATTTTTAGTATATGCAATTTTTTCCCAGTTATCCTTTATAACGATTTTTTGAACTTCATTTTTTCCATCAGCTTTTTTAACAGTTTTATTTTTTATAATATCAACTGTTCTTTTCTCTAAAACTTCAACCCTAGTACTTATTTTTAAGTTATCCTCAGCTTTAGGAGTAATTTTAGTATCAGCAAATACTCTTATACTTTTATTAGCATATTTATACTTATTTGATACCTTTTTATCCTCAATATTTTCTTTAACTACAACCTCTTCTCCTTTATTTTCAGTTGTAACTTCTGTATTTTTTTCCTCTACCTTATCAGTTGTAGTTATATTTTTCTCCTCGATTACAGGATTTACAACTTCTTTTTTCTCTCCAGCTACCTCTTCTTTATCCTCTAACATATTTAATTCCTTAACTACATTTTCACTTTTCGTAGTTGTTTCAGGTTTCTCACTTCCCAATGAGATATTTTTTGTCATATCCACAGTTGCTGTGATAATTACAAGATAACAAAAGATAGAAAATAGAATCTTTTTAATAAAGCTATTTTGATTCACGTAACTCCCTCCAAAAATTTTAAATTTTACCTTACTATTTTATACTATTTATTGAAATTTAGCTATATAGAATTTTTCATTTTAGTTATTATTTGAAATATATTTTTTTTAGTGATATTATCTTTATATTAAAGTTAAAATTGGAGGCTTTAAATGAATAATAAATTTTTACAAGAGGAATTAAACTCTCTTAAAGAAACTAACAACTTTAGAGTTTTAAAAGAGTGTAACTCTTCACTTATAAATTTTTCTTCTAATGATTATTTAGGATTAGCAAATGACAAAGAGCTTTTAAATGAGTTTTATTCAAATTATCATTGTAAACTATCCTCTAGCTCATCTCGTTTAATAGATGGTTCATATCCTGAAGTTATGGAGTTAGAAAGAGAGTTAGAAAAAATCTACAATAGAGCTGGAATTGTTTTCAACTCTGGTTTTGATGCCAATTCATCTATAATTGAGACTTTTTATAATAAAGATACACTTATTATCAGTGATAGATTAAACCATGCAAGTATCTATGATGGGATTGTTAACTCTGGAGCAAAACTATTGAGATATAAGCATTTAGATATGGAAAATTTAGAAAATCTTTTAATAAAATATAGAGATAAATATGAAGATATCCTTGTTGTTACTGAAACTGTTTATAGTATGGATGGAGATGTGGCAGATATAAAAAAATTAGTTGAATTAAAAAGAAAATATAACTTTGATCTGATGGTTGATGAAGCTCACTCTTATGGGGTTAATGGATATGGAATTGCCTATGAAAATAATCTTGTACAAGATATTGATTTTCTCGTTATCCCCTTAGGAAAAGGTGGGGGATCTGTTGGTTCATATCTTCTTTGTTCCCAACTTTGCAAAGATTATATTATCAATAAAAATAGAAAATTTATCTTTACAACTGCTCTACCTCCTGTAAATAATTGCTGGAATCTATTTATTTTAAAAAAGATGCCTGAATTTTTAGAAAAAAGAGAGAGATTACAAGAGCTAATAAGATATTTTTTATCTCTATTAAAAGAAAATAGTATTGATACTTCCTCTACTACACATATTGTTAGTATTATAATTGGAGATAATAAAAAAATTATAAAAATAGCTGAAAATCTAAAAAATAAAGGTTTTTTAGTATATGGAGTTAAAGAGCCAACAGTGCCAAAAGGGAGTGCTAGATTTAGAATAGGATTAAACCCTAACTTTTCTAAGGAAGATCTGGAAAGATTTGTAAAGGAGTTAAAATATGAAATTGATAGTGTTCTTTAATGGCTGGGGAATGGATAATAAAGCTGTTGATCATCTTACTATCCCTAAAAATTATGAGGTTAAAATAGTGAATTTCCCATATGATTTAGATAGCTCTATCTTTAAAAACTATGAAGATGTAATAGCTATTGGTTGGTCTTTTGGAAGCTACTATTTATGCAAATATTTAAACTATAATAATATAAAATTAGATAAAGTTATCTCTATTAATGGAGTTCCTGAAACAATAGGGGAGTTTGGAATCCCTGAAAGAATTTTTGAAGCTACTCTTAAAAACCTTACTCCTGAGACTTTAAAGGAATTTTATCACAATATGGGAGTAGATAGTGAAAATCTATTTTCTAATAGAAATTTTCAAGAGATAAAAGCTGAGCTTCAATATTTTAAAGATAATTATTCTCCTGAAAAAAATGTTTTTAGTAAAGTTTTTATTGGTAAAAAAGATAGAATTATTCCAGCTCTTAGGCAAGAAAAATACTATAATAGTCACAACATTGAAGTATCTATTATTCAATGTCCACACTACCCTTTTAATTTTTTTAAAAGTTGGTTAGATATAATAGGAGAAAATTAAGATGAATTTTAATAAAAAATTTGATAGTTATGATGAAAATGCAATAGTTCAAAAAAAAGTTGCTTCTCATCTAATTAAACTTATTAAAGAGATAAAAAATGATAAAAATAGTTTTGAATCTATTTTAGAAATTGGTTGTGGAACTGGAATATTTACAAGGGAATTTTTAAAAAGTTACTCTCCAAATAAAATTATTTTAAATGATTTTTTCCAAGTTGAAAGATTTTTAAATAATATTCCTTATAACTCTTTTTTAGTTGGAGATATTTTAAAAATTGAACTTCCAAAAGTTGAAACTATTGTTTCTAGTTCTGTTTTTCAATGGATATCCCCTCTTGAAAAGCTAATAGAAAAACTATCTTTTTGTAAAAATCTATATTTCTCAATCTATATTTCAGGAAATTTAAAAGAGATAAATGAGCATTTTAATATATCTCTTGATTATCTTAAAATTGAGGAGATTGAAAATATATTAAGAAAATATTTTAAAAAAGTTAAGTATAAAAAAGAGAGTACCTCTCTTGAATTTTATACACCATTAGATGCTTTAAAGCATCTAAAAAATAGTGGAGTTACTGGTTTTAAAAAAAGTTCTATCTCTAAGATAAAATCTTTTTCTTCTAAAACTCTTACTTATGAGATTGGATATTTTTTATGTGAAAAATAATGATAGTATTTACTCAGCTGATCAAATTCTATAAAAAATTAGCTAGCTTAAAGTTTAATTTTTATGATACTA
>JADYUE010000017.1 GCA_021531615.1 Fusobacterium varium
AAAAGACCCAAGCCCATTTTTTTTGAACTTGAGTCTCAAATTTTAATTTATAGCTGAGTAGTTACAAACAAGGAAGCAATCGCTTCCTTATTTTAATATATCTAACATTTTAAACAGCCCATCAAAAAATATTCTAAACCCAATAGACATTATAAAAATCTGCATAACTTTCGATAAAATATATAACACTAACTTTCCAAATATTCTCTCCAAATAATTCCCTATCATAAAAACTAAAAATATTATGATAAAAGCTACAAATATAGATAAACTATTTGACATAAGCCCATATTCTGAACGTCCTATCAAAGCTGTTGTCAAACTTCCAGGACCAACCATCATAGGAAACGCCATTGGAATTACTGCTTGTTTTATCTGTTCCTCTGGCGGAAGTTTATTTACTTGTTGTCCTTTTCTTGCAGAAGAAAAAATCAAATTTTTAATAGCCATCAAAATTAAAATTAATCCCCCTGCCATTCTCAACTCGTTCATATTAATCTTATAGAAATTTGTCATTAAAAATTCTCCAATAAGACTAAAAATCAAAGTAATGAAGAAACCTGTTACAGCAACAGCCTTAAAAAGTTTTTTTCTTATATCCTTTTCCATACCATCAGTCATTCCAATAAATAATGGCACATTTCCAAAAGGATTTAAAACAGCAATAAGCATCAAAGCATTTACAAAAATTACATGTATATCCATCTATCTATTTTTCTCTAGCTCCTCTATTATATCCAAATTAGTTTTCTCTATTTTTGGTTTTTTAATATTCTCTTTTTCTTCTTTTCTTTCAACTTTTTTATTTATCTTTTCTAAAATATCAAGACTTGTAATCTCTTTCTCCATTTGTTTTACCTCTTTTATTTAATAATATTAAGTTTTAAAAGTTTTTCTTCATTAGCTTCAATAAATTCATCAGTTACTACATATAAAACTGTTTTTTGTACTCCTGGTAACCCTTTTCCTAGATGTACAAACTCAACTTTTCTCTCTACATTTTTAAAGTGTTCCCCTTGTTCAATAGCTCTTGCTAATCCTTCAATATCAAATCCTTCTTGGTAATTTTTTTTCATATCTTTATTCCTCCCTTACATTTTCTAAACTACTATATTAAAGTTAAAAATTCCCACTTAACTTTTTAGGGAGCCATCATAAACCTTTTGATTCTTCAGTAACCATAGTTTTTTTGAACTTATAACTACTTCAAATCTCCTTAAACTAAACATTTAAAATCCCTCCAATTAAGATAATTTTATACAATAAAAAATCCCAAAACTTACGGCAAAGTAAATTTTGGGATAAAATATTTTATTTCAAAAAATTAATTTTTAAAATACTTATCTAAAATTCACACTCGTCCTCGCAAGTTGATATTTTACATCAAAGGCAGGTCTCCTGACTTAGAATCACTTTACTCACACACCTTCCCAAATCTCTTCAGTGGCATTGTGCTTTCATCATCATTACAGTGGCGGGACCGTGCAGGACTCTAACCTGCTTCCCTTTTAATTCAGTGTTTTTAGTACTGAAACCATTTGACATTTTTATTCATTTCATCAATAAAATTATATAATTTTATTATAATAAAGTCAACTATTCTAGCTGTTTTTAACTTTCAAATAATCAATATTTAATATTCATTATTTAACTGCTTTTTTAATTCTATCTAATGCTTCTTTTAAAACTGATCTTGGACAAGCAAAGTTCAATCTTATGTAGTTTTCTCCTATCTTTCCAAACCAATTTCCATAATCTATTGCTACTTTTGCTCTCTCTTCAAATATATCTTCCAATGTATCTCCATCTTTTAAGAACTCTGAAAAATCTAACCAAGCTAAGTAAGTTCCCTCTGGTTTAACATATTTTATCTCTGGAATATTCTCTTTTAGGTACTCTTCAATATATTTTCTATTTCCATCTAGATATTCAATTAACTCATCTAGCCACTCTCCACATTTTGTATAAGCTGCTGTAACTGCTGCTATTCCAAAGATATTTGGAGCTTCTAATCTAATTTTCATCATAGTCTCTTTATATTTTGCTCTCAATTCAGGATTAGCTATAAAGATAAAAGATGTGTGTAACCCTGCTAAGTTAAATGTTTTGCTTGGAGCAGAACATACAATACAAATATTTTTTAGTTCCTCTCTCAAAGTTAAGAAAGAGCAATGAGTATACTCTTTAAAGATCAAATCAGAGTGAATCTCATCTGCAATAATTAAAACATTATGTCTTAAACAGATCTCTCCCATTTTCTCTAACTCTTCTCTTTTCCAAACTCTTCCTACTGGGTTGTGAGGGTTACAAAGAATAAACATTTTTATTTTATTTTCAACTATCTTTCTTTCAAAATCTTCATAGTCAACTGTATAATATCCATTATCATCTATCAATTGAGTTTCAACTATTTTTCTTCCATTATTTTCTGTTGAAACTCTAAATGGATTGTATACTGGAGTTTGAATTAAAATTGAATCTTCCTCTTTAGTGAAAGTTTGTATCATATAGTTTAAAGCTGGAACTACTCCATTGGCAAAAATTATCCAATCTTTCTCTATTCTACAATTTTTTCTCTTAGCATTCCAATCTATAATTGAGTTATAATACTCATCTTCTGGCACACTATAACCTAAAATTCCATGTTCTATTATATTGTTCATACTTCTTAAAATTGGTGGAGCTACTCTAAAATCCATATCAGCTACCCAAAGTGGTAATAGATCTTTTTTTCCATTATAAGTATCTTTATATAATTCTGGATTCCATTTTCTTGAATTAGTTTTGCTTCTATCTATAATTTCATCAAAGTTATATTTCATTTTTACCCCCAACAACTATTTTTTCTTAATTATAACTTATTTTTTTAGAGATAACAAATTATTTTATATCTTTTTTCCTCTTCTCCTTCTATTTAAAATAAAAAATTTATAGTATAATATTATTGACTAATTTAAGAGAGGTGATATTTTTATGGAGAAAATAGAAAAATTAGCTGAAATAATCAACTCAAGTAATTATATAGTTGCCTTTACTGGTGCAGGTGCTTCTACTGATTCTGGACTAAAAGATTTTAGAAGTAAAGATGGACTATATAGCAGAACTTTTATGGGATATGAACCTGAAGAGATATTAAGCCATGACTTTTTCTTTGCTCATGGAGATATTTTTGATAGATATCTTGATGAAAAACTTAATATAAATGGAATTCAACCTAATGCTGGACATAAGGCTCTTGCTAAATTAGAAGAGATGGGAAAAGTAAAATCAGTAATTACTCAAAATATTGATGATCTTCACCAAATGGCAGGAAGTAAAAATGTTTTTGAACTTCATGGAACTCTAAAAAAATGGTATTGTCTAAAATGTGGAAAAAAAGATGTAAAAAGATTTAAGTGTAGTTGTGGTGGCACTGTTCGTCCTCAAGTTACCCTCTATGGTGAGATGTTAAATGAGGATGTAACAAGAGAAGCTATAAATGAGATAGCAAATGCAGATACTCTTATTATTATAGGTACAAGCTTAACTGTATATCCTGCTGCTTACTACATAACATATTTTAAAGGTAAAAACCTTGTTATTATTAACAATGATGCAACTCAATATGATAGCAAAGCTTCTTTAGTTATCAATGATAATTTTGCTTCTACTATGAAAAAAGTTTTACCATTAATAAAATAACTTATCTAGCTATTTTATTCTATACATAAAAAAGGTTTTATTATATAATTTTAATATTAATAATTGAGGTGATTTTTATGAAAAAAATTTTTATATTTTTAACAGCTGTTGTTTTTTTAGCTGGTTGTACTTCAACTCCTAAAAGATCAAATATACCAACTCCAGTAGCTTCTATACAAGCTGTTTCTGAGGGAGAATATGTTTTAACTAATATCTTTCCAGAAGCGAATTTAACTCTTGGATTTGATAATGAGGGAAGAATTTTTGGTTTCTCTGGTATCAATAGATATTTTGGAAAGGCTGATATAAATAATGGAGCTATTGTAGTTGAGCCTTTAGCTACTACGAAAATGGCTGGTCCACAAGATAGAATGATTATAGAAGACCAATATCTTACTATTTTAAAAAGTGCAAAAACTATTGAGATAAAAAATGACTCTCTTATCCTTACTAATGAAAGAGGAGAAACTTTAATTTTCAATAAAAAATAATACTAGGAGATTAAAATGGAAAGATTAAAACAACAAACACAATTTTTAATTGAGATAGATAAGGTAAAAGGAATTTTAAGACAATCTATCGTTTTAGGAGATCTAAATAGAAGAGAAAATGATGCTGAACACAGTTGGCATATGGCTCTTTGTGCAATGACTCTTAAAGAGTATTTTACACTTGGAGAAGTTGATATGGAAAAAGTTTTCAAACTTATTCTTATTCATGATATAGTTGAGATCTATGCTGGAGATGTACCTGCTTTCTCTAACTATGATAAAGAAGCTAAATGGAATGCTGAACTTGAAAGTGCAGAGAAAATTTTTGGAATGCTTCCTGAAGAACAAGGAAAAGATTTTATGAAACTTTGGCTTGAGTTTGAAAATATGGAGACTAGAGAAGCAAGATTTGCCAATACTTTTGATAGATTCCAAGGATTTATACAAAACTTAACATCTGATGGACACACTTGGAAAAAATTTAGTGCTACAAAAGAGATGGTTTTAAAAAGACTTGCTCCTGTTATTGAGTACACTCCACAAGTTTTTAATGAGTTTGTTATGCCTGAAATTCAAAAATATATTGATAGAGGGATAATAAAACTTTCTAAATAATTTTTCAAAAAGAGTTTTTGCAAGTAACCTTGCTTAAACTCTTTTTTTACTAAATAAACTATCAAATTATCTTGTTGATCATTTAAGAAAAATATATTCTCCCTAACATCAAGTTGACGTAATTCGGAAGTGAATATTAGAAGCCCTCAGCGAAATGCAGTTAAGAAAATGCAACGTGTTTGAGCGGAGCTTGCGGAGCGAGTTTTGCATTTTCAACGAAATAAGCCATAGGGATTCTTTATTCACTGACATGGAGTCAAATTGATATTAAAAAAAGAAATTTAGATGACTTAACTTGACTAATAATCGCTAATGCAAAGGTACTTTGTCAAAACTTAGTGATGTACTAGATAACTGAACTTAAAAAGAAAATTAAGGATCACAGAAACTCCGTTTCTGTGTCTCAAAAGTAGTAGTCGTTTGCACTCCTCTACTTTTGGAAATTATAATTCACTTTAAAATCTCAAACCACTTTTTATATTCATCTCTATGGATACTATTCTTCATAAAAATAAAATTAAACTCTCTTTTTGCTTTAAAACTTTTCAACCCTATTTTTACTAGTTCCTTATTTTCTAGCTCTTTTTTCACTGCTCTTTCATAGATAAAAGTTATCCCTCTATCCTCTTTAACTAACTCTTTTATAGCTTTTATATTAGCTAATTCATATTTTTTATCAAAGTTTTTAAGAGAGAGATTATTATCATAAAGTATCTTCTCAAAAATATCTCTACTTCCAGATCCCTCTTCTCTTATAATTATTCTTTCATTTAAAAGATCTTCAAAACCAATATTCTTTTTAGCCAGATTATTTTTAGGAGAGCATACCCCTATAAAACTCTCTTTAGAATATATTATTGACTCATACTCTGTTTTCTCAAAAAATCCCTCTACCAAAGCAAATTCAATATTTCCATTTTGTAACTCTTTTAAAAGCTCTTTAGTATCCTTTATTATCACCTTTACATTTATATTAGGATAAAGCTTTCCCAGTTTTAAAAGCATATCTGGGATTATATATTCTCCAATAGTCAAAGTAGCTCCAAAATGAAGATTTTTCTCTGCTGAATCTATCTCTAAAACATCCTCTTTTATTTTAATTTCATCTGAATTCATAGTTAAAAAATACTTAAATAGATAGTTTCCTTGCTCTGTTAAAGTTAAAACTCTATTGGAATAATTAAATAGTTTACAGTTATAAAATTCTTCAAGATACTTTATATGCTGAGTTACTGCTGGTTGAGTGATAAAAAGATTCTCTGCTGTCTTTGTGTAGTTCAATGTTTTACACAGTTCTAAAAATGTATATACTCTAAAATCAAGCATTTTTCCCCCTTTTAATTATAAGAAAAATTTATAATTATATAATAATATATAATTTTATTTTATATCTATTTTGTGATAAAATCAACCTGTAAAGTAAAAAAAGCAAGTAATATATAAAAATTTTAAGGAGGAACAAAAATGAACTTTAAATTTAATGATGAACAAGTAAAATTTATTCAAATGGTAAAAGAGGTTTCTAAAAAATATGTTGCACCAATAGCAATGGAAACTGATAGAGATGCTGCTTTCCCTAAAGAAGCTATTGAAAATCTTGCTAAAAACAATTTAATGGGAATCCCATTTGATAAAAAATTTGGTGGTGCTGGACTTGATAACCTTTCATACATTGCAGCAGTAGAGGAGATTTCTAAAGATTGTGCATCTACTGGAGTTATTCTTTCTGCTCACACTTCTCTTTGTACAGCTCCAATATTTGAATATGGAAATGATGCTCAAAGAGAAAAATATCTTATCCCTTTAGCTAAAGGAGAGAAATTAGGAGCATTTGGTTGGACAGAGAGTGAAGCTGGAGTAAAAGTTACTGCTGATAAACAAGGTGACAACTATGTTATCAATGGTAAAAAAGTATTTATAACAAACTCTCATGAGGCATCTATCTTCTTAGTATTTGCTAAAGCTGAAAAAGGAGTTTCTGCATTTATTGTTGAAAAGGGAACTAAAGGATTTACAGTTGGAGAAGCTGAAGAAAAAATGGGAGTCAGAGGATCTTCAACTTCTGAATTAATATTTGAAAACTGTGTTATTCCACAAGAAAACCTACTTGGAGAAGAGGGAGAAGGTTTAAAAATAGCTATGGCTACTTTAAATGGTGGAAGAATTGGAGTTGCTGCTCAAGCTGTTGGAATTGCTCAAGGAGCTTTAGACTTTGCTATTGAATATACAAAAAATAGAGTTCAAGGTGGAAAAAAATTAACTGAATTCCAAAATACTCAATTTGTAATTGCTGGATTACAAACTAAAATTGATGCTGCAAGACTTATGACATATAGAGCAGCAAATATGAAAGATTTAAAAGAAGATTATGGATATATGGCATCTATGGCTAAACTTTTTGCTTCTGAAGTTGCTATGGAAGTTACAACTAAAGCTGTTCAACTATTGGGAGGAAATGGATACTCTAAAAAATTCCCTGTTGAAAGAATGATGAGAGATGCTAAGGTAACTGAAATATATGAGGGAACTTCAGAAATTCAAAAGATTGTTATTTCTAATTGGTTAAAATTAAATTAATAAAAAGGAGTTTCAAATGAAAGAGGCAATAAATAAACTTCGTGAAATGCCTGTGGCACTAACTGGACTTGCTTTAGGTATAGCTGGTGTGTCAGGAGCTTTAAGTAACTTTTTAGGGCAATTCCCTGTAATTATAGGAGATTTAATCTCATTATTCTTAGTTACTGTTATATTTATAAAGAATATTTTTCATTTTAATGTTTTAAAAGAGGAATTGAGCCATCCAACTCTTGGAAGCTTTATTCCTACTCTAGATATGACAGTTATGATTCTTGGTGGTTTTATAAGCAGCTATTCTCTTATTATTGGAAGAGCAATTTGGTTTTTAGCTATATTGGCTCATGTTATATTCTGTTCAATATTCTTCTACCATAGAATTAAAGATTTTCAAATGCATCACATTGTTCCTAGTTGGTTTGTTCCTCCTGTGGGAATTGTAGTTGCTTGTGTAGCTGGAGCAAATATGGGAGTTTCATCATTTACTCACTTAATATTTTATATAGGATTTGCTTTATACTTAATAATGTTACCATTTATGTTATATAGAGTAATGTTTGTTCAACCTATTGATGAAAGTAGACTTCCAACATTTGCTATAATGGCAGCACCACCTAGTTTATGCCTTGCTGGATATTTAACAGTATTTAATACTCCTTCAGAGATTATTATCGGTATACTTCTACCATTAGCAGTATTTATGACACTACTTGTTTATTTATCATTCTTTAGAATATTAAAGATCAGTTTTAATCCTTCATATGCTTCATTAACATTCCCTCTAGCAATAGGATCTACTGCTCTTCTAAAATATTCTAACCATCTATATAACATTGGTAACTCTTATGCAGAATTTTGGAGATATGCTGGTATAATATCTTCAACACTAGCATTTGTTATAATCTCAACAATTTTTATTAAAATGTTGATTTATATAAAAAAATATATAATATATAAAGAAAATAGCTTATAATCCTCAAAAAAAGGAATGAAATTAAAATTCATTCCTTTTTTTCTTACCACCAATGGTGATGTCTTCCTATTCTATATCCACCATAACCAATTCCACCTATAATTACAGTATTAAGAAGGTTATCTCTATATCTTTCCCTCTTCTCCTTTTCAATAGCTAATTTTTTATCAAATTCAAACTTTTCCCTTGCTAATTGTAGTTTTATCTCCTCTTTTGATGGAGTATTTGCTTTTATTTCCTTTTCTCTATTAGCTATAACAAGATTTTTATATTGATTATAATTTTCTATCTTCTTTTGAGCAGAAGTTTTCTCTTTGCCCTTTGCAAAAATTGAGATACTTAGTATTATAAATAAAACAAATATTTTCTTTTTCATCTCTATCACCTCGTTTAATTAAGTATACCATATAAAAAATTTCTCCTCAATAAAAAAACTGCACCAATATCTTAAAACAAGATATCAGCACAGTTAAATTTAATATTACTAGATTACTAATCCTCCACCAACTTCAAGAACTTGTCCTGTGATGTAAGATGCTTCATCACTAGCTAAGAATAGTATTGCATTTGCTACATCTTCAGCAGTTCCAAATCTTTTTAGAGGTGTTCTTTCCATCATTCCAGCAACTACACTTTCAGAAAGTACAGCTGTCATTGGACTTTCAATAAATCCAGGTGCTACACAGTTAGCTCTGATAGCTCCTCTTCTAGCAAGTTCTTTTGACCAAGTTTTAGTCATAGAAATTACTCCACCTTTTGTTGCTGAGTAGTTTGTTTGAGCAAGGTTTCCATAGATTCCTACTACTGATGAAAGAGTTACTATTGATCCTTTTTTATTTTTTGACATAACTGGAGCAACAGCTTGAGTCATGTTAAATACTCCTTTTAGGTTTACATCTATAACTGCATCCCATTGTTCTTCAGTCATTCTTTGTAATAGAGCATCTTTTGTAATTCCAGCATTGTTAATAAGAATATCTATTCTTCCATACTCTGCTACTATTTTAGCTATAAATTCTTTTATAGCTGGTCTATCTGTTACATTTAAAATTTCATGTCTTACATTTGGTTGAGTGTATTCAGCTTCACCCATATCACAAGAGATTACCATTTCTGCTCCTTCAGCAGCAAATTTTTCAACAACGGCTCTTCCTATTCCTCTTGCACTTCCTGTAACTAATGCTATTTTTCCTTTTAATCTATCCACTATATTTTCCTCCTTAATTTCCTTTTTCCATCATATTAAAAAATTCAAATATTTTTTAATACTTACATAAAGTATAATTTTTTTTTCATAAAAAGTCAATAAGAACATTAGTTATAATACACTTCTATACCTATTTATTTATACTTTTCCCTATAAAACATCAGATTATCTTCTTTTATAAATTACACTAAATATATTTGTTGTATAGATGTTGGATTTATTGTAAAATATATTTGATGTTTTATTAACGTGGAGGTTTGTACATGAAAATTCTTATATTACTTTTCTCTATTTTTATCATGGGATGTAGTAATGGCACTATAAAAAAGACATATTATAATAATGGAAAAATAGAATCTAAAATTCAATATAAAGATGGAAAAAAATCTGGTAAAATAGTAAACTATTTCCAAAATGGTAAACTAGCTGTTAAAGGTACATTTACTGATGATAAAAGAGATAAAAAATGGACTTTTTACAATGAGAAAACAGGAAAAATTGATAGTATTGAGAACTATGTATTAGGAGTTTTACAGGGAGAGCAATTTTATTATCATGAAAATGGTAAGTTAAAAGTAAAAGGATATTATGAAAATGGAATTAGAAGTGGTTTCTGGGAAAAATATGATGATAAAGGTAACCTAGAAGTACAAAATATCTTTATTGATGGAGAAAATCTTATAGGTGTAGCCGTCTATCAAAAAAATTCTGTGCTTCTATGCAGGGGTAGTGTAGTTGATCAACTTCGCCAAGGTAAATGGGAGTATTTCGATAGTAAAGGTAGATTGCTTTATACTGTAAACTATGAGAATGGGATTAGAAATGGAGAATGGGAAGCTTTTGAAAGAGATGGCTCCCTTTTAATGAGTGGAAAATATAGAGATGGAAAAATTATAGGAATTGATTTTGAATGAGAAACAGTCTGTTATAAATTGATAATTTATAACAGACTGTTCTTCTATATAAAGCTATCTAAAATTGTAATAGTTCTTTAAAACTTATATTCAAATCCTACATAGAAAGATCTTTCAGAAGCAGGATCATATACTTGAATACCATTTTCTAAAGCTTCTTGATCAAAGTTTTGTCTGTTAAGAAGATTATTTATTCCCCCATAAATTTTTAATCCATTATCCATAGAATAATTTGCTGTTAAATCAAGAGTGATATAACTTCTTGCTTTATATTTATTTGCTCTGTCAAGATAATAACCATCTTTGTAGTTAAATGTTAAGATAGAATTTAGTTTATCTGTCCATCTCACTCCAGCCCCTATATTAGCATTTAATTTTGAAGTATAAGGAACTTGATTTCCCTCAATAGAACTATCTTGATCATTTTCTGTAATTTCTGCATCAACATATGAAATTCCTTCAAAGAAGAAAATTTTTCCAGAATCTTGACTTAAATTAAGTTCAATTCCTTTTCTTTGTGTTTCATCAAGATTATAGTAAGCCCACTCATTTCCATGAGAAATTTCATCATAATAAATTTCTCCCTTTGTTCTTCCAATAAAAGCATTTAACTGAATTGCAGAACCCAAAATATAATCTTTCATACCAATTTCAAAAGTTTGATTTGTTTCAGCATCCAGATCATTTATAGTGTATCCTGTTCCTGTAGATTTATTTTGAAATTCAGTAGGAGCAGGAGTTCTAAAGCTTTGTTCAGCTCTTACATAAATATTTCCTGTATCAGAATAAATATAGTTTACTGCAGCTTCATAGCTATCATTTATCATTGATTTCTTAACTTTACTTTGTTTTAATCCACCATCAATATAACCATTAACAATAGAAGTTCCAAAGTTTACATTACTAGGCATAACTTTATGATAATAATGAGTATTTTTTGTTGTATCAAAACTTGTCCACTCTCTTCTTAACCCCTGCATAAATTCAAATTGACCAACTGTTGTTTTATTAAAAACATATGCTCCATGACTCTCTTTTTCACTATCAAGATTATATACTTTATACATATCTAAGAAATTATCAAAATCTCTTTGAGATTTTTGAAGTTTATAATCGTATCCTAAAATTAAATAACTGTTATTTCCATAATTGTATTTTAAAGATGGATTAATTTTAAATTTTTTCTCTGTAAAAGTTCCAATATAATCAGCATAATATGTTGCATATCCATCTAAACTATCAGAATATATTGCTGTCATTTCTCTTTGATTAATATCATTTGTTGTCTTCTGCCAACTTGTTGTAAGATTAAAGTCTAAATTATTTGTAATTGTTCTTTTATAACTTGCAGATATATCATCTCTTTTTATTTTACTTTTTGATAAAATATCATAAGAGTTATCTAATTTGCCACTAATTTTCATATCTCTTCCAGCAAGATTAATTGTTCCATTTTCAGGAAGCTGATTTCCTGTTTTATCTACACCAGATTGATTATTGTCTGCTTTCCATTCATCTCTTGTTAATAGATCAGCTGTTTTAGCTTCTTTTTCATAATGTGCATATCTTATTGACAAATTTGACTTATCATCTATCTTTATTACTCCTGTTGCATCAATATTATAATTTTTATTTGCTTCATCATCTCTATTTGTTTTGCTATTTTCAGCTTGATAATTTACAAGAAATGAAAGTCTATCATTTACTTTTGTAGCAGTTCCTGCTTTAAATATTTTTTCACTATTACTTCCATATCTTGCACCAATATATGATTCATTTTTATCAATTGAATCCTTTGTTACAATATTGATAACTCCTCCATTAGCTCCATCTCCAAAAAGTACTCCATTTCCCCCTGGAAGAATCTCTATTTTTTCAATATTTGAAACAGGTATGCTATTTAAAGGTAATACTCCATGATTAATATCAATGGGATTTAAACTCATTCCATCTACCATAACTTGAACAGTTCCCTTTGAATTAAGCCCACTTCCTCTCATTTCAATAGATTGTCCTATTGCATCATTTTTAATTGTAATAAGAGGTGAATTTTCTAAAATTTCATACACATCCTTATAGTTTTTTTCTTCTATCTCATTTTGAGTTATAACTTGAACATTTTTAGGGGTATTCTGTAAATTTTCCTCAAATCCATTGATAGATTCTACATATGTTTTACCAAGAGTTACTTCTGCTATATTTTCTGCATAAGTAGCTGCACTTATAATAAAAGCTAATAATAAAGTTCTTTTCATAATTTTTTTCCTTTCTCCTATATAAATTCTTTTATTTTAAAAACATAATTTTTATATCATAATTTAATTTTGTTTGTCAAATTATTTTTTTATAAAATTTTTTGTTATTGACATAGATCGTTAGTTATAGTATTATTATTTTTGTAAAATAGTAGAGGAGAGATTATAGTGAAAAAAAATTTTTTTATATTATCTGGAATAATATTTTTAATATTGGGAACTATAGGAATAGTGATCCCACTTCTTCCAACAACACCATTTTATTTATTAAGTGCTTATTTTTTTGGAAAATCTTCAAAGAAATATTATAAGTTCTTAATGAACAATAGAGTATTTGGAAAATATATAAAAGATTATTATGAAAAAAAAGGAATAACTCTAAAGAATAAAGTGAATAGTATCATCTTTTTATCTTTAGGAATTAGTTGTTCTATATATAAAACACAAAATATTCATATGAAAATATTTTTATGTCTTGTTTTTATTTGTGTATGTTTTCATATTTTGAAACAGCCAACTTTAAAATAATTTAAAGTTTAAAAATCTATTTTAATAACAGTTATTAAAAAATATACAAAATATTTTAATAAAAAATTATAAGGAGAACTAAAAATGTTTAATATCAGATATAAATCACACCATGATGTAAAAAATATTATTGAAAAAAAGATGAAAAGGAAAGTAGTTACCCCTTTTACTTTTAATAGAGTTTTAAAGGAAAAACCTATCTATTCAGATAGTGGAATATATGTTCACACACCTTATTGTGATAAAATTTGTTCTTTTTGTAATATGAATAGAAAGCAGATAGACAATAATCTTAATGATTATACAGAGTATCTTTGTAAAGAGTTTGAAAAATATGGGAAAAAAGAGTATATAAAAGAAAAAAATATATCTGTTATTTTTTTTGGTGGTGGAACTCCAACAATATATAAAGTGGATCAGCTTGAAAAAATTCTTTCTTCTCTAAGAAAAAATTTTAATATTGCTGATGATTGTGAATTTACCTTTGAAACAACTCTTCACAATCTTACTTGGGAAAAACTTGAAATTATGGAAAAATATGGAGTAAATAGAATAAGTATAGGTATTCAAACTTTTTCTGATAGAGGAAGAAAAATTTTAAATAGAACATATACAAAAGATCTTATTATAGAGAAATTAAAAGAAATAAAAAATAGATTTAAGGGACTTATTTGTATAGATATTATCTATAACTATCCTGGACAAACAGATGAAGAAATTATTGAAGATGCAAAAATTGCTTGTGAAATTGGAGTGGATAGCATAAGTTTTTATTCTCTAATGATTCAAGATGGATCTCAAATTTCAAAGGATAGAGCAGAAAATAAAGTTATTTTTAAATATAATTTAGAAAGAGATAGGGAGCTTCATCATAAATTTTTGGAAATCACTCTTGAAAATGGATATTCAATACTTGAGCATACAAAAATTACTAAAGGAACTGATAAGTATAGATATATAAAAAATGTAAACTCTTTTTCTGATTTAATTCCAATAGGGATAGGAGCTGGAGGAAGAATTAAAGATTATGAACTTTTTCATCTAAATAAGATCATTACTTTTTATGCTTTTGACAATGAATTAAAATTAAATGTAAAAAAACTTTCAGGTATTCTTCAATATAAAAAAGTTGAGTTAGAAAAAATAAAAGAATATTCAGGAAAATCTTATGAAAATATTTTTAAGCTTATAAAAGAGTATGAAACACAAGGGCTAGTTACAATTAATAATAATCTAATGGAATATACAATAGATGGAGTTTTCTGGGGAAATAGTATTACTGCTTCCCTTGTAACACAAATAATAGATGATAATAAATAGGTTAGACATAAAAAATTGCACCCTTTATCTTAGTTGCCTAAGATTTTGGGTGCATTATATTTTATTTAGAACTATTTTTTAAAGAAAATACTCCATCTCATTGTCTTTTTCTATAAAACCAAGAGACCTATATATATTTTTTCCTGCTTCACTAGAGTTTAGCCACAATCTTCTTATAGAGTTATTTTTTGAAAATTCCATAATCTCCTTTACAAGCTTCGTTGCTAACCCTTTTTTTCTGCTATTTAAGCTAGTGTAAACATTCAATATATACCCCTCTACTCCAACTGGATTTTCATAATAGGGGATTCTACAAAAAGTGCACATTGAAGCTACTGCAACTATTTTTTCTTCAATCTCTATAAACCAACAATAGAGATCTTTCTTTATATGCTGAAGATAATACTGTTTAGTTTCCCAAATCAATTCCTCTATATTATCTTTCTCTTTTATCTCTCCAAGTTCTCTAAAAAGTTCCATTCTTAACTTTATAAAATCTTCTACGTTTTTTTCAGAACCTAAAACTACTTTCATAAAGTATTCCTTTCCTTATTTAACTATTATTTTTTTCTCTACATTATTAACATCAGCTGTTCCTGTTAGGATCATAGCTTGATTTAATTGATTTCTAAGAGTATCAAAGATAGTTTTTACTCCCTCTTCTCTTCCACCAATAGATCCCCAAATAAGAGGTCTTCCTACTAATACTCCCTTTGCTCCCAAAGCTAAGTATTTAAGAATGTCTACTCCCTCTCTTACTGAACCATCAACTAATACATTAACTTTATCTCCAACTGCTTCTACAATCTCTTCTAATACATCACAAGGAGCTAAAGTTTCAGCAAGAACTCTTCCACCATGATTAGAAACTACTATTGCATTAACTCCAGCTTCTGCACAAAGTTTTGCTTCATCTACACTTAAAATACCTTTTACTATAAATGGAAGCTTAGTAGAATTAACAAGCTCTTTTAAATCCTCAAAAGATTTAGGTCCAACTGGTTGTCCAAAAAGCTTCATTGTTACAAGTCCAGCACCATCTACATCTACTCCTACTGCTATTGCTCCAGCTTCCTCTGCCATTCTTATTCTCTTAATAATCTCTTCATTGCTTCTTGGCTTAATTATAGCAATTCCCATTCCATTATTCTCTTTAAGAGCTTTTAAACCAGCTTCATAACAAGTAGGATCTCCTGTATCTCCTATCATTCCTATTGTCCCTGCATCTATTGCTCCCTTTATAACATCATGGCAGTATTCTTCCTCAGTAACTCCACCACCCATATTAAATTTAGTTCCTGTAATAGGAGCACCTAAACATGGAAATGATAACTCTTTTCCAAAAAGTTCAATGTTCATTTTAGGCTCAGTTACATTATGAAGTGTTCTCATAACTACCTTAATATTTTTTAGTTTTAAATATGATATTTTAAATGATTCTCCTGTCCCAGTTCCACCCATACCAGGCACTTTTCCGGAACAAAAGATTCCATCACAAATTTTACACACATTACAAAAACCTTTCATTTTTTCTTTTGCATTAGCTTTTATCTCTTTTATATCCATCTTAAAACCCCCTTGTAATTCTTAATTTTCTGACTTTCTTTTATATTACTACTATTTGCTAGTTATTGTCAATTGCTAGTAAAATTAAAAAATATTTTGATTTTTATTAAGAAAAAGATATTGACAAAAGCTCTAAAATAAAGTACGCTATTGATAACATAAGCATAATTTAATATAATTATTTTAGATAAGAGGGTGGAAAGAAACATGGCAAGTAAAACTGTTGAAATCAAAAATGAAACTGGACTTCACACAAGACCAGGAAATGAATTTGTTAGTCTAGCAAAAACTTTTAATTCTCAAATTGAAGTGGAAAACGAAGCTGGAAAAAGAGTTAAAGGAACTTCTCTTTTAAAACTACTTTCTCTAGGAGTAAAAAAAGGTACTAAAATAACTGTATACGCTGAAGGAGACGACGCTGATACAGCTGTAGAACAATTAGCTCACCTTCTTGAAAATTTAAAAGACTAGATTTAATTTTAATAGGGGGTACTATACAGTACCCTCTATTTTTTAGTCAAATGCAGTTATAAAAAAATAAGAAAGGGAAATGGTAAGTGAAATGAGTAAAAAAGTTAAGGGTATTGAAGCATCACCAGGAATTGCTATTGGAAAGATATTTTTATATCAAGAGCAAGATCTTGTGATAAAAACTGAAAAAGTTGGAAACACAGATAATGAAAAAGAAAGACTACTTGCAGGTAGAGAAAAATCTAAAGAGCAACTTTTAAGAATTAGAGAAAAAACTGCTGAAAAATTAGGTGAAGACAAGGCTGCTATATTTGATGGACACATTACTCTTCTTGAAGATGAAGATCTTTTTGATGAAGTAATTGAAATTATTGAAGATGAAAATATTTGTGCTGAAGCAGCTCTTCAAAGAGGAATTGATGAATATTGTGAAATGCTAGCTAATCTTGAAGATGAATATTTAAGAGAGAGAGCTGCAGACCTTAAAGATATTGGAAAAAGATGGCTTTATAATACTGCTGGAGTTGATATAATTGATTTAAGCTCACTTCCTGCAAATACAGTTATTGCAGCAAAGGATTTAACTCCTTCTGATACTGCTCAAATTGATTTAAATAATGTTGTTGCATTTATTACTGAAGTTGGTGGAAAAACTGCTCACTCTTCTATTATGGCTAGATCTCTAGAACTTCCTGCTGTGGTAGGAACTGGAAATATCTGCTCTCTTGTAAAAAGTGGAGATACAGTTGTAGTTGATGCTTTAAAAGGAGATATTATAATTAATCCTACAGAGGAAGAGATAGGAAAATATGAAGAAAAAAGAAATAATTTCTTTGCTGAAAAAGAACTTTTAAAACAATTAAAAGATAAAGAAGCTATATCATTAGATGGAACTAAAGTTGGTACTTGGGCAAATATTGGATCTCCAAAAGATGTAGATGGAGTTTTAAGAAATGGTGCTACTGGTATTGGACTATATAGAACAGAATTCTTATTTATGAATAACGACAGATTCCCTACTGAAGATGAGCAATTTGAAGCTTATAAAACAGTTGCTGAAAGAATGAAAGGAAAACCTGTTACAATAAGAACTATGGATATTGGTGGAGATAAATCTCTTCCATATATGCAACTTCCAAAAGAGGAAAACCCTTTCCTAGGTTGGAGAGCTATCAGAGTTTGTCTTGATAGAACAGAAATATTAAAAACACAATTCAGAGCTCTATTAAGAGCATCTGCTTTTGGATATATAAAAATCATGTTACCTATGATTATGGATATAACAGAGATTAGAAGAGCTAGAGCTATTCTTGAAGAGTGTAAAGCTGAGTTACAAACTGAAGGGGCTAAATTTGATGAAAATATAGCTCTTGGAATAATGGTTGAAACTCCAGCAGTAGCTTTTAGAGCAAGAAGCTTTGCTGAAGAGGTAGACTTCTTCTCAATAGGAACAAATGACTTAACTCAATATACATTAGCTGTTGATAGAGGAAATGAACATATTTCTAAACTATATAACACTTATAATCCTGGAGTTTTAGAAGCAATTAGACTTGCAATTAAAGGAGCACATGAAGCTGGAATAACAATTTCAATGTGTGGAGAGTTTGCAGGAGATGAAAATGCAACTGCTGTTCTATTTGGAATGGGATTAGATGCCTTCTCAATGTCAGCTATTTCAGTTCCAAAAATAAAGAAAAATCTAATGTCATTAGATAAAAAGAAATGTGAAGAGTTAGTTGATACAATTATGAAACTTAGCACATCTGAAGAGATTTTAGAAGTGGTTAAAAAATTTAATAAAGAAAATATGAGATAATATTTAATGCACACATTATTTTAAAATAGTGTGTGCATTTTTTTAAAAATATAGTTCTTCCTCTTTTTTCTTTAACATCGTTTTTAAATCATTATTATAATTCTCTACCTCTTTTTTTAAAACTAAACTTACCTCATTTATTTTTATCAAAATATTTTTTAAATCATTTTTTAGTTTTATCTTCTTTTCATTTTTCTTCAAAACAAAAAGAATCTCTTCCTCTTTTTTTAATATAGGAAGTTTAATTACTTGTAGTGAATTTGGGTAGACATTTAATAGTTCTTCACATCCAGAGAAAGGAAGAGAAAAAATCAGATCAGTTCCATCTATTATTTTATCAAGCTCACTATATTTAAATTTTAAGCTTTCTATCTTATTTTGATTATAAACTTTTTCAGTAATTTTTAAAAACTCTGAAAAACTTATTTTTCTTTTTTTTAATTCATCTTCTAAATCTCTTTCAGCATATCCCCTCATTCTTGTTAAATATTTACTGCAAAGAACCCCATTAAAAATAATAAACTTATCTTCCATATGATCACCATACCTTTTTTATATTCTTTTAGTTTTTTTCATATGAAAAAACTTCTAAAAACTATTTTTTTAGTTCTATTACTACTTATTATAGTTTATGAAATATCTTTGCATTTTCCTTTTTATTTTAACAAACTAAAAAGGGCTGTCTGATATTTGATTACCAAACAGCCCTCTAATTTATTTCCTCAATACTCAACAAATGCCTCCTATCTATATTATTTTTATCTTCCCTATCTCTTTCGATTTTTAAAGAAATCATCTACACATCTTTTAAAAGAACTTTTATTTTCCCAATGTTAAAGATCTCTTATACCCCAATATCTATACTATAAATTTACTCTTTCTATTAATTTTATCATCTTTATAAGCAATTTAAATATTTTGATATATTTAAATCTACTTCATAATTTATGATAATAAATTAACTTTATACTTTCTTTGAAGAGTCTTAACCATTATTTTTTAATTATTTCTCTATAATTAGCAATATTCTCTAACATTTTTCAAATATTCAAGATTAAATAATTTTACTATAACGTCATACTCTTTTTAAAACTATAACTTTAATTTTTTAGAAATTTTTATATAATTTGAATTTTATAAAATATCTTCCACTTTAAATTTTCTTTACTCTTTCCTTTTCCTTATAAAGATTTAAACCAAAAGCCTATTTCTATAAAATATCTCAATAATTATATTTTATACTTTTTGATAAGGAACAATTTTTTCAAATATTTAATTTTTCATATCTCAAAATACTTGGGTTATATTTTGGATATATTAAATATCTGTTTTTTAATTTTTCTACTAATGTTTCACTGGTATCTCCTCCTTCAGATACAATTTATTGTCTAGACTGTTGTATCTCTTTCTTGATATATAATTACCCCATAAACTTTCATTTGTCAATAGCAAAATTTAAAATATTTTTTATTTTTTTAAAATTTAAAAATTATTTTTCTTATAATACTCTCTAATCCTTGATTACAAAAAATAAAAAACACTTCCTATTTCTAAGAAGTGTTACTATCAATGGTGCCTAGAAAAGGATTCGAACCTTCGACCGTACGGGTATGAACCGTATGCTCTAGCCAACTGAGCTATCTAGGCTTTTGGTGGAGATAAGCGGGATCGAACCGCTGACCTACGCAGTGCAAGTGCGTCGCTCTCCCAAACTGAGCTATATCCCCATTACTTGTCTGGAGCGGGAAACGAGGTTCGAACTCGCGACATTCAGCTTGGAAGGCTGACGCTCTACCAACTGAGCTATTCCCGCAGATAAGATTTATATTATCATATTTTCTTTCTCTTGTCAATTATTTTTTTATTAAATTTTAAAAGAAATATTTTGTTAAAATAGGTTCTCTATTTTTAGTCTTATCATTAAAGTACTCATACATAGATATTCCTAAAATTCCTCCAGTTACATTAACTACATTTGTATAACCTAAGTTTTGAAGTAAAAGGCAAGCATTGTAACTTCTTTGTCCACTTCTACATTGTAGATAAACTGTTCTATCCTTTGGAATCTCATTAACTCTCTCTCTTAATTCACTTAATGGAATATTTGGCACTCCTTTTAAATGTCCCTCTGCATATTCTCCTTTTTCTCTAATATCTATAATACACTCTCCAGCCTTTAATAACTCTCTAACTTTAGAGAAATGCTCCTGTTTAAATCTTCTTTCTAAAACATTAGATGCTACATATCCACCAAAATTAACCACATCTTTTGCTGTTCCAAATGGTGGAGCATAACATAGTTCTAAATCTTTTAGATCCTCTATTGTTCCTCCAAATTTAATTACAGAAGCTATAACATCTATTCTCTTATCTACATTACCTTTTCCTATTGCTTGAGCTCCTAAAACTCTTCCAGTTGGTACTTCAAATATCAATTTAAAATACATAGGGTTTGCATTAGGCATCAATCCAACTTTATCTGAAGGTATAATCTCTATTGTTTCATAATTTAGTGACATTCCTCTAGCTTTTATAAGTGATTCTGTAAGCCCTGTTGATGCTCCATTAAAATCAAAAACTTTTATCACTGATGAACCTATGTATCCTCTATTATCTACTACCCTTCCATTGATATGGTCTGCCACTGCTCTAGCTTGTTTTTGTGCAGGTCCTGCAAGAGAAAGTTTAAAATAATCATTAAATAATGGACTATAAACCTCTATCATATCTCCAACTGCATAGATATCTCTATCATTTGTCATATAGTTATTATCTGTTTTTACAGCTCCTGTTTTTCCAAGTTCAATTCCAGCTTTAACTGCTAATTCAGTATCTGGAGCAACTCCAATAGCTAAAACTACAACTTCTGATATTATCACTTTTCCAGATTCTAAAACTACACAATTCTTTTTAAATTTTTCTACTTTATCTCCTACAATTAGTTCAACACCTTTGTCATACATCTCTTTTTGTAATCTTTGAACCATATCATAGTCAAAAATTTTTAATATTTGATCAGCAGCCTCTATTAAAGTAACTTCATATCCAGCTTCTCTCAAGTTTTCAGCTGCTTCAATTCCGATAAATCCTCCACCTATAACTGTTATCTTCTTATCTTTTCTCTCTTTTACAAAAAGATTTAATCTATTGATATCAACAACATTTCTTATTGTGAAAACATTTACACTATCAAGCCCTTCAAATTTTGGCACAATAGGTTTAGCTCCCATTGAAAGTACAAGTTTATCATAGCTCTCTCTATAAGTTTTTTTAGTAACACTATCTTTTACTACTACTTCTTTATTTTTTCTATCTATCTCTATTACTTCACTATTTACCCTTGCTTCTATGTTATATTGAGCTAAAAATTTTTGTGGTGACATTAAAACAAGTTTCTCAACCTCTGAAATCATTCCACTTAAATGATAAGGAAGTCCACAATTTGAAAAAGATACATGAGGTCCTTTCTCAAACATAATTATTCTATCCTCTTCACTATGTCTTCTCAATCTTGCAGCAGTAGATGCTCCTCCAGCTACTCCTCCAATTATTAAAACTTTTTTCATACACTTCACCTCACAAACATTTTAAAATCTTCCCACTTAATATAGATTATACTATATTTTTTTATAAATACATCTTTTATTTCTAATTTTTTTATATTCCTATGCTAATTAAGAAAATAATATGCTAAAATATCAATATAAATCTAATAGGAGGATGTTTAATATGCTAGAAGTTGAAAAAAAAGCCCCTGAATTTTCTTTACCAGATCAAAATGGAGTGATTCACAAGTTAAGTGATTACCTTGGAAAAAAAGTTATTCTATATTTTTATCCTAAAGATAACACTCCTGGTTGTACAAAACAAGCTTGTGGTTATTCTGAAAAATATTCAGAATTTTTAGAAAAAAATGTAGAGATAATAGGAATTAGTAAAGATACAGTAGCATCACATAAAAGATTTGAAGAAAAGCAAAATCTTAAAATTACTATTCTTGCTGATCCTGAATTAGAAGTAATTAAAAAATATGATGTTTGGAAAGAGAAAAAATTATATGGTAAAGTTTCTATGGGAGTAGTTCGTACTACCTATCTAATTGATGAAAATGGAATTATTATAAAGGCAAATGATAAAGTTAAAGCTGCTAATGATCCTGAAACTATGCTTAATGAAATTTAATTAAACTAAAAAATATTTTTATTATTTCATTATGAGAATAAAAATAAATACTATAAACTATAAGTTATCTAGCTAAGCTAGGTTCTTTAATATATCGTTAGTTTTACAGCAAAGTTCCTTTGCATTAGCGATTATTAATCAAGTTAAGTTATCTCTAATTCTTTTTTAACATCAAGTTGTCTCCATGTCGGTGAATAAAGAATCCCTATGGCTCATTCCGTTGAAAATGCAAAACTCGCTCCGTAAACTTCGCTCAAACACGTTGCATTTTCTTAACTGCATTTCGCTGAGGGATTCTAATATTCACCTCTAAATTACGTCAACTTGATGTTAGGGATAATCTATTTTTACTTTTTATTAAAACGATAAATTATAGTTTATTTATAATACTAAATATTTACAAAAAACAAAAAACACTTCCTATTTCTAAGAAGTGTTATTATCAATGGTGCCTAGAAAAGGATTCGAACCTTCGACCGTACGGGTATGAACCGTATGCTCTAGCCAACTGAGCTATCTAGGCTTTTGGTGGAGATAAGCGGGATCGAACCGCTGACCTACGCAGTGCAAGTGCGTCGCTCTCCCAAACTGAGCTATATCCCCATTTCTTGTCTGGAGCGGGAAACGAGGTTCGAACTCGCGACATTCAGCTTGGAAGGCTGACGCTCTACCAACTGAGCTATTCCCGCAGACAAGATTTATATTATCATATTTTCTTTCTCTTGTCAATTATTTTTTTCTATTAATTATTATTTTCTGCAACAATCTCTTTGATAGCATTTATAGCATACTCAACCTCTTCATCAGTATTGAAAAAACCAAATGAAAATCTAACCCCACCATTTTCTCCATTTCCAATAGCTTCATGAATTTTAGGTGCACAATGTAATCCCCCTCTAACTAAAATTCCATACTCCTCATCTAAATATGCTGCTAAATCTCCTGAATCTATTTCCTTTATATTTAAAGTAACTACTGGTCCTCTCTTATCACTTCCATAAACTTCAACTTCTGGAATCTTTTTCAGTTCTGTTAAAAATCTCTGTGTCAATTTATCCTCATGTTTTCTAATATTTTCAATTCCCACTTTTTGAATAAAATCTATTCCAGCTCCTAAACTTACTATTGCTAATGTATTTAGTGTTCCAGCCTCCAATCCTTCTGGCATTACTAATGGTTGCCTTTCCAATTTAGAAAAACTTCCTGTTCCTCCCTCTATTATTGGAATAAAATCTATTCCTTCTCTAATATAAATTCCTCCACTTCCTTGCAATCCATATAAAGATTTATGCCCTGTAAAACATAAAATATCTATTCCATCTCTCTCTACATCTATATCCAAATATCCTGCACTTTGAGAAGCATCAACTATTAACATAACTCCCTTTTCTCTAGTTACCTTACCTATCTTTTCTATATCAACTATTGTCCCTGTAACATTGGAAATATGATTAACAACTACTGCTATGGTATCTTCCTTTATAGACTCTATTATTTTTTCTATTGAAATCTCTCCATTTTTTTCTGGATAGATCAATTCTAACTCTATCTCTCCATTATCTCTTTTTGAAAAGAGAGGTCTTAATGAGGAATTATGCTCTAAAGCTGTTGTTATCACATGTCCTTTTTTATTAATACAACCTTTTATTGCAAAGTTTAAAGCATAAGTTGAATTTTGAGTAAAAGCTATTCTCAAAGGATCTTTTATATTAAATAGATTAGCTATCTTCTCTCTAACTTTAAAAATCTCTTTAGAAGCTTCTACAGCCATTCTATGCCCTCCTCTCCCAGGATTAGCACCAAATATTCTCATAGCTTTCTCAGAAGCTTTATACACCTCTTCTGGCTTTGGAAAAGAGGTTGCTGAATTATCAAAATATATTATCTTTTCTTCTATTTTAATCATCTCCAAAATCTATTTTATTATATTATATAATAATTTTTCTAAAAAGGAAAAAGAATATCTTTCTAGTATAATATATTAAATTGGTATATTATAGAAATATAAGAAAGGGGGACGTTTGATAAAGTCAAATATTTATCATACAAAAAGCTTATGAAGAAAATTATAATTGTAGGTGGAGTTGCTGCTGGTATGAGTGCTGCTTCTAAAGCAAAAAGATTAAATAAAGAGTTAAATATAACTGTATATGAAAAGACAGATATGATCTCTTGGGGAAGTTGTGGACTTCCATACTATGTTGGAGATTTCTATCAAGACTCTGAAAGAATGATAGCTAAACCTCTTGAACAATTTAACAAAGAAGGAATAAATGTAAAAATGAAACATGAGGTTATTGGAATAGAACCAGCAAAAAGAGAGGTTACAATAAAAGATCTAAATTCTGGTGAAATTTTCAATGATTCTTATGATGAGATAATAATTGCTACTGGTGCTTCTGCTATTAAACCTCCTATTAAAAATATAGATCTACAAAATATCTTTACTTTAAAAGAGTTTAGTGATGGTATAGAACTAAAAAAAGCTATATTAAAAGCTGAAAATAGAGAGATAGTTATTATTGGTGCTGGTTATATTGGACTTGAAGCAGTAGAAGCTGCTACTCATTTAAGAAAAAAAGTTAGAGTTATACAACTGAGTGAAAGAGTTTTACCAGAAAGCTTTGATAAAGAGATTACAGATATTATGGAGAAAGAGTTATCTTCTCATAAAGATGTTGTTCTTAATTTAAGTGAAACTGTAACTGAATTTGAGGGTAAAGATGGAAAGGTAACTTTTGTTATTACTAATAAAGGAAAATATAGTGCTGATATTGTAATTTTAGCTACTGGTGTAAGACCTAATACTAAGTTTTTAGAAAATACTGGAATAGAAACTTTAAGAAATGGAGCTATAATTATTGATAGCAGAGGAAGAAGCAATATTGATGGTATCTATGCTGCTGGGGATTGTGCTTCAGTTTACCACAAAGTAAAAAAAGAAAATGTATATATTCCACTTGCTACAAATTCAAATAAAATTGGTAGAGTTGTGGGAGAACACTTAGCTGGAGTAGATAAAGAGTTTAAAGGAACTCTTGGTTCTGCTGCTATTAAAGTTTTAACTCTTGAAGCTGGTAGAACTGGTATTTCTGAAGAGGAAGCAAAAAAGATGGGTATAAATTATAAAACAGTATTTATTGAAGATAAAAACCAAACTTCTTACTACCCTGGACAAGAGGATATATTTATAAAAATAATTTATAATATTGATACAAGAGTTTTACTTGGTGGACAGATAATAGGTAAAAAAGGAGCTGTTTTGAGAGTGGATGTTTTAGCAGCTGCTATTGATAAAGAGATGACAGTTGACGAGTTAGCATATCTAGATCTATGCTATGCACCACCATTCTCTTTAACTTGGGATCCTCTTAATGTTGTTGGAAATTTAGCTAAATAAATTTATTACTTTTCAAATTAAAAGGGCTGCAATAAACAGCCCTTTTGATATATTATTAGATCTTTGCATAGTGTTCAATTATATTATAAACGTGATCTGTTGCTCTTCTATAATAGTTTAAAATATCCATATATCCAGTACTTAATTTTGCTGGTATAGTTTCATCATTTTTAGCTTCTTCATCAAAGTGTCCATGTCTTGCTTCTTTATAAAGATTTTTTATAGCTGTATATTTTGATATAGAAAGCATAAATAGATCTCTATCCTTTGTTTTATAAGCTTTATTAATATCATCAAAGAAGTCAAATACCATATGATTTAACTTTTGAAGAGTTTCCTTTCTCTCTTGTGTTAATTCTAAATCATCTTTTTTCAATCTCATTAAACTGTTAGAAACTCTCTTTAGATAGTCACTTATTGTTTCATACTCATCACAAGTTATTAGATTTCCACGAGTTTCTTCTACATAAGAAGCTTCTAATCCCTTATTTAAAATTGTAAAGTTTGCATCTGAAACCTCTTTTTCATATAAGTCTAACTTTTCCTCTATTGCATCTATCTCTTCATTATAAGCCTCTAATTTACTAGGATTATAATAAACTTCCTCTAGTTTAAAGAATATCTCTTTTATATTTGCTGCCATTGTTAAAACTTCTGTTCTTGTTTGATCTATAATAACATTTGGAAGAGTTACCATCAATGAGCTAAGTTTAGTTACTCTTATAACTCCATTATCATCATCTTTAACTATTGTGCATAAGAACTTAGCGAGATATCCTATAAATGGAATAAATAAAATTACATTTATTATATTAAACATAGTATGTGCTGTTGCTATTGCAGTAGCCATGTTTGCTGTTGAATCAGAAAAATGAGCTAAAATACTAAGGTAAGGTCTAAATGTAATTGTTGCCCACATTACCCCTACTATGTTTATAAGAGTATGTGCATAAGCTGCTCTTTTAGCATTTGAACTTGCACCTAATGAAGCTAACAAAGCTGTAACAGTTGTTCCTACATTTTCTCCTAGTACAAGAGCTACTGCTGTTGGATAATCAATAAGTCCTTGTGTTGCAAGTGTTATTGTAATCCCTAATGTAGCTGCTGAAGATTGAACAACCCCTGTTAAAAGAGCTCCTACCATAGCTACTTTTACTACTCCAAAGAAAGAATCTGCTTTAAAAGAGTGGAATAAGTTTATAAATTCTGGTAGTGTTCTAAGTGGACTAAGCCCTTTACTCATAAGCTCTAATCCTAAAAATATAAATCCAAACCCCATTACTGTTAAGGCTCTTGTTCTGCTCTTCTCTCCCTTTACAAACATAAAAGCTATTGCAGCAAAACCAACAATAGGAAGCCCATATTTACCAATATTAAGAGCTAATAACCATCCTGTAATTGTTGTTCCTATATTTGCTCCTAATATTACTCCAAGTCCTTGTTGTAGTGTTAAAAGTGAAGCATTAATAAATCCAATTGTCATAACTGTACTTACTGATGATGATTGAGCTAATCCAGTTACAAAAATTCCCATTAAAATAGCCATTATTCTATTAGTAGTTAAAGCTGCTAATATCTTTTTTAATTTATCCCCTGCTATTTTTTGCATTCCAGAAGACATATTTTCCATCCCATAAAGGAACAAACCTAGTCCTCCTACAACTTTAAACAAAACGTCTAAATACATTCATTTCCTCCTAGATAAATTAATATTTTGTTAAAACTCTGTAAATGTTATGTTAAATCTATGTAAAAAAATTTCAAAAATATCATACCATATTTTCTATAATTCTTCAATTATAGTATTTTTTATTTTTTTATAAAAATTTTGTACCTGAAAACTGGTACAAAATATTTTTAATTTTTTTTCAATTTATGATATAATTAAAGATGTAGTTATTTTTCGTAGCTAAAAATAATATAAAAACTGGATTATTGGAGGTAAAAAAAGATTGAAAAAAGACATTAAAATTGAGAATATCAATAAAAGCTATGATGGAGTACAAGTTTTAAAAAATATCAATTTAACTATACAAGATGGAGAGTTTTTTTCTATCTTGGGACCCTCTGGATGTGGTAAAACTACTCTTTTGAGAATGATAGCTGGATTTATTGAACCGGATAGTGGAGCTATATATTTAGGAGATGAAAATCTTACTTCTCTTCCACCTAATAAGAGAAATGTAAATACTATATTTCAAAAATATGCACTATTCCCTCATTTAACTGTCTATGAGAATGTTGCTTTCCCTTTGAGAATAAGAAAAGTAGATGAAGCAACAATAGATACAGAAGTTAAAAAATTTGTAAAAATGGTTGGACTAAGTGAACATATTAATAAGATGCCTAACCAACTTTCTGGAGGACAACAACAGAGAGTTTCAATTGCTAGAGCTTTAATAAATAAACCTGGTGTTCTTCTTCTAGATGAGCCACTATCTGCTCTAGATGCTAAACTTAGACAAAATCTTTTAATAGAATTAGATAATATACATGAAGAAGTAGGAATAACATTTATCTTTATTACACATGACCAACAAGAAGCTCTTTCTATTTCAGATAGAATAGCTATTATGAACGAAGGAAAAGTTCTACAAGTTGGTACTCCTGCTGAAGTTTATGAAGCCCCTGCTGATGCTTTTGTAGCTGATTTTATAGGAGAAAATAACTTCTTTGAAGGAGAGGTTATAGAGGTTAAAGATAAAGAGTATGCTGTTCTTAAAAATGATAAATTAGGAGAACTAATATTTGAAACTGACAAACCTGTAAAAGTTGGTGACTTTGTACAAGTTTCAATTAGACCTGAAAAGATAAAACTTTCTAAAACTTTACCTAAAAAACCTCATGAAAACTATAATATTTTAAAAGTTTATGTAGATGAGGTTATCTATTCTGGATTCCAAAGTAAATACTTTGTTTGGTTAAATGGAGATAAAAACATTCCATTTAAAGTTTTTAAACAACATGCTGTTTACTTTGATGATAATGATGAAGGAGCTATTTGGTGGGATGAAGATGCTTATATATCTTGGGATGCTGATGATAGCTTTGTAGTAGAGGTGAAAGGAATTGAAAAAAGATAAACTTGGAAGATTATATACATTGCCAATAACTCTTTGGCTACTACTATTTTTTCTTATTCCTATGCTAATTGTAATGGGATATGCTTTCCTTAAAAAAGGAACTTATGGTGGAGTAGAGATGGTATTTTCTTTAGCTAGTTTCTCTGTTTTCACTGATAAGATATTTATTGCTATTTTAATGAAAACAATCTATATATCTGTTCTAGTTACTATATTTACTGTATTTTTATCTGTACCTACAGCATATTATATAGCTAGATCAAAATATAAAAAGGAGCTTTTATTTCTTGTAATAGTTCCCTTTTGGACAAACTTCTTAATTAGAATATATGCTTGGATAGCAGTTTTAGGAAACAATGGATTCTTAAACTCTATTCTTTTAAGATTTGGTATAATTGATGAACCTTTACAATTTTTATATAATACAAGTGCTGTAGTACTTATTTCAGTATATACAAGCTTACCATTTGCTATTTTACCTCTATATGCAGTTATTGAAAAATTTGATTTTTCTCTTATTGAAGCTGCTAGAGATTTAGGAGCTACAAATGGACAAGCATTCTTCAAAGTCTTTATTCCTAATATTAAACCTGGAATAATAACTGCTGTACTATTTACTTTTATCCCTAACTTAGGTTCATATGCTGTGCCTAAATTAGTTGGTGGAACTCAAGCAACAATGCTTGGAAATATTATTGCTCAACATTTAACTGTAACTAGAAACTGGCCATTGGCTTCAACTATTTCAGGAGCTCTAATACTTGTCACTTCTATTGCCATTGTTATCTTTATGAAGATTAGCAATAGAAAAATTAAAATTACTGATGAAAAGGGAGCTGATGACAATGAATAAAAGAAGAACTTCATTATTTTTCTTTTTGCTTTCTATGCTGTTTTTCTATATTCCTTTAGTTATATTGATTGTTTACTCATTTAATGATGGTAAATCTATGGTATGGAAAGAGTTTTCATTTAGATGGTATAAAGATCTATTTATGTATTCAGATAATATTTGGAAAGCATTTAGGTTTAGTATTCTAATAGCTCTTTTATCTGGTGTTATCTCAACTTTAATAGGTACATTGGGAGCTATCGGACTTCAATGGTATGATTTTAAAGGAAAGAAAGCTTTACAAGTTCTTACTTATGTTCCTTTAGTTATACCTGAAATTATCTTAGGGGTTTCTCTACTTATACTTTTTGCAACTATTAAATTTGAGCTTGGACTTACAACAATATTTATTGCTCATACAACTTTTAATATTCCTTTTGTGTTGTTTATTATTCTTTCAAGGCTTGAGGAATTTGATTACTCAATTGTTGAAGCTGCCTATGACTTAGGAGCAACAGAGATGCAAACTCTTTTAAAAGTTGTAATACCTGCTATTTTACCAGGAATTATATCAGGATTTTTAATAGCTGTAACTCTATCATTTGATGATTTTGTTACAACATTCTTTGTAGCTGGACCAGGGTCTTCTACTCTTCCACTACGTATTTATTCTATGATTAGACTAGGGGTTTCGCCAGTAGTTAATGCTCTATCAGTATTACTTATTGGAATATCAATTATTTTAACTCTTTCAACTAAGAGTTTACAGAAATATCTAATCAAATAATTATCTTGTAATTTGTATTATAAGTATAGTATAATGGTATTAAACTAAATTGATAACATTCTAGATGGGAGGATAAATAACCTATGAAAAAACTGATAAAACTTTTATTAATAGTAGCTATTCTTATTACTACTGTTTCATGTTCTAGTTTAAGAAAGATGCTAGGAGCTCAAAATGTTGCTAAATACAATGATATTAGAGCTACATTTGTAACAACACAAGGAGAGATCAACTTTTATCTATATCCAGAGGCTGCTCCTGTAACAGTTGCTAACTTTATCAACTTAGCTCAAAGAGGATATTATGACAACACAAAAATACATCGTGCTGTAGAAAACTTTGTTGTTCAAGGAGGAGATCCTACAGGTACTGGTACTGGAGGACCTGGTTACTTTGTTCCTGATGAGATTACTAACTGGTTAGATTTCTTCCAACAAGGAATGCTTGCAATGGCTAATGCTGGACCTGGAACAAATGGTTCACAATTCTTTATGACTTTATACCCAGCTGAGTTCTTAAATGGACAATATACAATTTTTGGTGAATATATAAGTGATTCTGATTTTGAAAAAATTAGAAAAATGGAGATTGGTGACGTAATTAAAGAGATTAAATTTAGTGGAGATATAGATCTTATTCTTTCATTAAATAAAGATCAAGTTGATCAATGGAATGCTATTCTTGATAAAGAGTATCCTAACTTAAGAAAATATCCTGTAAAAGATATATCTGAATATGGAGATGCAGTTCTTAAATATAGAGAAGAATTAACAAATATCTATACAAGAAAAAATCAAGAAACTGAAGAGGAAAAAGAATATTTTATGCCTAGATTTATTAGAGCTACTGAAAGAAAGATAAAAGAATTAAGAGCTGAAGATTAATTATTAATAGAAATAAAAGGTTACTATAATTTGATAGTAACCTTTTTTTGTACAAAAAAATAGTACAAATCAAACAACCTTGATTTGTACTAACTTTTTTACAAAGAAGCATATCTACTTTTCTCAATATAGTGTTTATCTTTTCCCATAATAAACAACACTGTTTTCCCTTTTATATAGTCTATAACATCCTTAGAAATAGTAGTAGGAATAGCTGGACACCCTTCACTTCTACCTAAAAAACCATATTTTTCAATAAAACTAGGATCTGCATAATCTGCCCCATGCACTACAATAGCTCTTCTGTAAGCATTTGAATTAAATCCCTCTTCTAATCCTTGCAATCTTAAAGAGTATCCATATTTTCCCTCATAAGCATCTCCAGTAATATAGAACCCTAAAGAACTCATATAAGAGTTTCTATTATTTGAAAAGTTAAGTGGCAGTATCAATCCAGAGTTTTTTCCATGTGTTACATAGGTACTATAATCTATTTTCTTTTTATTCAAATCAATTACAAAGAATCTTTTCTCATTAGATGGTTTAGTAAAGTCTATTATTGTAAGGAGTCCCTCTCTCTTATCAGGAATTTTCTCATAACCTTTATATGCTTTTTGAAAAGTATCATATTCCATCTTATTTTCCAATTTCAACTGTGAATATATATCATGTATGTATTTATCCCTGCTTATATTCACACTATTAGTAGCAAAAACCAAATTAGATATAAAAAACAAAAGAAGTAAAACTTTTTTTATCATTACTGCCTGTCCTCCTACTATTCTTTTAATAAACTTTATATTGAAATTATATTTTTTTTCAGCTAAAATGTCAATAAGAATAAGAGTATAGGGGGAATAATATGTACTTAAAAAGTTTAAAAGTTGAAAACTGGCAATGTATACAATATACTAAACCTATCTTTGAAAATCTTATGCTATTTATTGGTCCTACTAACAATGGTAAATCAAGTATTATCTCAGCTATTATGTTTTTCCTTGGATATCGTAATTTAAGAACAAAGGATATTAGAAATCAAAATATTCCTCTGGAGTTAGAAGGAACTTTTCAAAATATCTCAAAAAACACATATAAGCACCTGAAAGAATTTGTTTACAAAAGAGAACTTACTCTAAAAATTCAAAAATACCCAAATTATGATATTCAATATAAAGTAAAAATAAATAAAGATTGGAAAATCATATCTGAAGAAACTTATAGAGAGATAGTATCACATATTCCAATTTTATATATACCACCATTTCAAGATAAAGAACAGATTAGCTTTTTAGTTAATTCACTTTTTGAAATTTTAAAGAGAAGAAATATAAGTGAATCTCTAATGATTAACTCATTAAAAAAACTTGCTAATACTCTTCAAAATGACTATGTAAGTAAAGGATTGTATAGAAATCTTCTATTTGAAATCTTTAGAAGTATATCTGAAGAATCACAAAAGAGAAATCATAGTATTATAGGAAATACCATTGTATTTTTTGAAGAACCAGAACTTTATCTCCACCCACAAGCTGAAAAAGAGCTATACAACGCTTTTATTCAATTGAGCAATCTTGGTGCTCAACTATATATCTCTACACACTCTAGCAACTTCATCAGCTTAAAACACTATAAATCTATATGTATTATGAGAAAGCATAAAGATTTTGGTAGCAGGGCTTTTCAGTTTAAAGGCAGACTTTTCTCTGGTGATGAAGTTAAATATTTCAATATGAACTACTGGATAAATCCTGATCGTAGTGAACTCTTCTTTGCTAAAAAGGTAATTTTGGTTGAGGGACAAACAGATAAAATTGTTCTAGGATATCTAGCTAAAAAACTTGGAATTTATAAATATAACTACTCTATTTTAGAATGTGGTAGTAAAAGTATCATCCCTCAATTTATCAAACTTTTAAATGCTTTTAAAATTCCCTATGTGGCTATCTATGACAAGGATAATCACTATTGGAGAACTGAACTTGAAATTGAAAACTCCAATGATAAAAATCGTTCTATTCAAAGAGCTATTAATTTTAAATTTGGTGATTTTATTGAGTTTGAAAATGATATTGAAGAGGAACTATACAATGAAAAACGTGAAAGAAAAAACTATAAAAATAAACCTTTCTATGCTCTTAAAACAGTAAGTGAAGATGATTATGTAATTCCAGCACGTTTAAAAGAGAAGATTGAAAAAATTTATAAATAATTTTACTATTTTTATAACTACACTTATTATCTAATTATTATTTAAAATTTAGGATAAAAGCGTAGTTTTTTTATAATAAAAATTATTTCTGATTATTCTAATTTAGACCAAAATATTATATAATATTGTGTTGATATATCTAGTAGATTTTAGTAAATTTTATGGGGGAATAGTCAATTACCCAATGAATAAATTCATGGGCTTGTAACTCTAGTACACAAAGTGCTAACGGCTTAATTGCCTCCTTCTTCAAACCTAGGTCACATTCGGCGAGTTGACACTGCCAAAGTCATAGAGTTTACTCTACAACCTCTTTGGAGTTTTGTTTTTCTATATATTCTATACCTTTCCTCCAAAGATTCATTGCTCCTATCCTATCATCATTGGATTGGTAGCCACAATTTTTACAACAGAATATATGGTTCTTTTTATCTCTATTACTTTTCTCTATATGCCCACATTTTGGGCAAGTTTGAGATGTATATTTTGGATCTACTGCTATTACTATAGATTGGTTTAGTTTCGCTTTATACTCTAACATTTTTCTAAATTGATAAAAAGCCCAAGAAACAATTGTATATCTATTATTTATACATACTCTTTCTGTTGACTGCCTAACATTAGTTAAATCTTCAAGGACAAATAATGTATTTTGTCCATAATGTTCAACGAGTGCCTTGGTTATACTGTGGTTTACATCAGTAACATAACGGTTTTCTCTTGTACCAATAGATTTAATTTTGCGTTTAGCAGATTTTGTTCCTAATTCTTGTAGGTCTTTTCTTAGGATTTTGTAATGTCCTCTTTTAGACTTAATAGCTTTTCCACTGAAAAATGTAGTTTTTCCATAACTATCATATACAGTAGCTAGAAAATTAACTCCTAAGTCAATTCCAACAATTTTGTTAATTTGAAATGGTGTAGTTTGGATAAAATCTTTAGTCATTGGAATATGCAAGAAATACTTCTTAAATTTATACACAAGTTTAGCAGTACCAAATGTATATGTTCCATCAAAATATTTTTCCATTCCTTTAGTTTCAAAAGATATCTTTAGTCTACCTTCTAAACTATTGATAGAGAAAATACCATTAGTTAAAAGATAATCTCTATTCCAAACTAAATCATATTCTAAGATTTTAAACTGTACTTTAGTAAAAGGTTGATTATTAGACTTAATAGTCTTGTATTTAGCGAGTACAGTTTTCATAACTGATTGCGACATTTGAGATTTAAGAGCAAACTTTTCTCTAAGTAGATAATATGTAGCTTCATTTAGTTTATGTTGAGAAAAACATTTGTTTTCAAAAGCATAATTTGAAACATAATTTAATGCTTTTCTAACAGCTATCATAGTATCACTTAAAATCTTAATCTGTTCATCAGTAGGATAAATTTGTATTTTAGAAGTAATAGTAATTTCTATAATACATCAACTCCTTTCACTAATAAAAATATATCGTATTTTATAGTGAAAGTCAATTAAAACATTAATTTTTAAGGAGGTGTTAGGGCGATTCCTCCCAACGACTAAAGTCGTGGGTTTCCTCGCCTGTTTGTTATGAAAAAAATTGTTATTATGATTTTGGCACTAAGCTTAATTAGTTGTGGGAAAGAAGCACAAAAAACTGTTGAGAAAAAAGAGACAATTAAGTTGGTAAAAAGTATTGAACTAAAAGAGACAACTATTGATTATGTAAAAGATTACAATGGTGAATTAAAACCTAAAAATGAAGTTGCTATTGTCACTCCAACTGGTGGAGATGTTAAAAAAATATATTTCAAAAATGGAGACAGAGTAAAAAAAGGTGATCTTATCTTAGAGTTAAATGATGCCTCTACTGAATCTGCTTATTATGAAGCTGAAGGAAAGCTTTTAAAGGCTAGATCTAGCTACTCTACTGACAGTATAGCCTTTAGTAAATATAAAAAACTTTATGCTAAAGAGTTAGTTTCTGAAGATGAGTATCTAAATGCTAAAAATAATTTTGAAAATAGCAAAGGGGAATTAAAAATAGCTGAAGCTAACTATATCAAAGCTAAAGATAACTTTGATAGATTAAAAGTTATAGCTAAAATTGATGGAATTATTACTGATTTAGATCTAAAGGAATTTGAAAAAACTTCTCCAAATCAAAAACTGCTAACTGTTATAGATAATAGCATTATGGAGTTGACAATAGCTGTTTCTGGAAAGGATTTAAAAAATAGCAAAATAGGTGATAAAGCTGATATCTTTGTTGAAGAAGTAGGAAAAAATTTAACTGGGACAATTAGTGAGATAAATCTTAGCTCAAATAGCAACACAAAAAAATATTCTGTTAAATTAACTGTTGAAAATAGTGAAAATAACCTATTAAAAGGGCTATATGCAAAGGTTAGACTTCAACATGGAGTTATAAAAGGGTTGTTTGTGCCTAGCCAATCTATTATGATAAAAGATCTATATTCATATATTGTAATCACTAGAGATAATGTAGCTACAATATATAAAGTTACTCCTAAACTTACTATTGGAGATAAGCAACTAATTGAGTTTCCAGATTATAAGGCTGGGGATAAGTTAGTAGTAGAGGGACAATATCTATTAAACAACAATGATAAGGTAAGGGAGAACTAAGATGAAATCAATTCCAGAATTTTCAATAAGAAAACCAGCTACAACGATTATGTTTATAATCTCTATGATCTTTTTTGGTTTTTTAGGATTGAGAAAGATGCCAGTAGAGATGTTACCAAATATAAATAAACCTACTGTTCGTATAAGAATAAAATGGGATGGGGCTACTCCCGATGATGTTGATAAGATGATAACTCGTAAAATCGAAGATGTTTTACCAAATGTTGAAGGGATTGTTGAGTACAGTTCAGAATCTTCAGCAGAAACTTCTCTAATTTTTATTAAATTTAAGTATGGAACAGATGTTGAAACTAAGATAACTTTAATTCAAAATGAATTAAATCAAATTAGAAACAAATTTCCTGATGATATGAAAGAACCTTCAATTAGAAAAAGTTCATCCTCTGACATTCCAGCTCTGACATTCACTCTTTATGGTGGAGATATGATGGAGATGAGAAGTTATGCTGAAAACAATCTAAAGCCTATGCTTGAACGTCTTGAAGGTGTATCAGAGATTGATGTATATGGGGGACAAGAACAAGAAGTAGCTATTGAAATTGACCCTGATAAATTAGAAAACTATAATTTAAGTATAGTTGATGTTTATAATAAGATGAAAAGCTCTAGTATAAATATTCCTGGGGGGATATTGAGAGAGGGAGAAAAAGAGTATCTTATTAAAATTGAGGCTGAAATTGAAACAGCTGATGAGATAAAAGAGATTATTTTAAGCAATAAAGATGGACATCTTTTAAAATTAAAAGATATAGCTAATATAAAAGTTGCTCCTAAAGATATTAAATCTATATATAGAAAAAATGGTGAAGATAGTATTGTTGTTATCATCTCTAAAACAGATGGTGGAAATGCTATTTCAATAGTAAATAATTCTAAAAAACTTTTAGAGAAGAATAGAGGTTCTCTTCCTTTAAATACCAAATTAAACTATGAATTTGATTCTTCTATAACTATTAATAACTCTATAAATAATGTTAAAAATAGTGGTATTCAAGGATTGGTTTTAGCATCTTTAATACTTTTTGTATTTTTAAAGAGTATCTCTGCAACTCTTATAATAGCAGTGGCTATTCCAATATCTATTATATTTACATTTTTCCTATTAAATATGCAGGGAATAAGTATAAACTTAATCTCATTAATGGGATTGTCTCTAGGTATAGGAATGTTAGTTGATAACTCAGTTGTAGTTGTAGATAATATCTTCAGACATATGACAGAGCTTGGAAAAAATAAGATACAAGCTGCTAAAGATGGAGCAGAGGAGATGGCTCTTCCTGTATTGGCATCAACTATGACTACTGTTGCTGCTTTCTTGCCACTTGTTTTCCAAGAGGGATTGGCTAAAGAGCAATTTAATAACTTATGTTATGCTATATCTTACTCTCTTCTTGCATCATTGATTATCTCTTTAACTTTTGTTCCAATGATTGCTAGTAAGATAATGGACCAAAAGAAAAATCTAAATGCTGAAGGTAAAATTATGACTACTTTCAGAAAGATCTATGTAAATAGCTTAAAGTGGTCAATTAGAAGAAGAGGAATAGTCTTATTAATTTTATTTGCTCTTTTCAGTGGTTCACTTTATGTAGCCTCAAAATTAGGTGGAAGATTCACTCCTACAATTGATGAGGGAAGATATGCTGTTGTTGCTAAACTTCCATCTGGTTCAGATGTAAATAAAGGGGATAGAATAGGAAAGATACTTGAAGAGAAAGTTAAGGATCTACCTTTTGTTGTAGACTACACTGTTTCAGCTAATGGAACAAGTTCAATTTTAAATATCAATGCAGGTTTAAAAACTTCAAGAGAAGAGAGCATGTCTGATATTTTGAAAAAGCTTAGAGAAACTTTTGTTGAAATTCCTGATATGGAGTTAACAATCGCCCCAGGTTATAGATTTGGTACTAGAGGGCTTTATGATTTAGAGTTTGAACTTTACTCTGATAATGAGGCTCAACTTCAAATAATCTCTGAACAATTAAAAGAGCAGATTAAAAAAATAGATGGTATCTATGATGTTACCTCTTCATTTGAAGGTGGTAAACCTGAAGGAAAATTCTATATTAATAGAGAAAAAGCTGAATACTATGGACTTGATGTTAAAGAGATTGCTACAATGATTCAAACACAAATTTTAGGTGGAACTCCTATAAAAATAAATAGTGACAACAGTGAGATTGATGTTACATTAAAACTTCAAAAGAAATATAGAGAGTCAACTGGACTGATTTTAGATTCAAGAATCACTTTAAAATCTGGAGAAAATATTAGAATCTCTGATGTAGCAGAGTTTAGAGCTGAAGAAGGTCCATCTAAGATAGAAAAGAAAGATAAGAAAAAGAAGATTGTAATATATGCTAATATGAAAGATGAGCTTGACTTAAAAACTGCTCAAGAATTGGTTATTCAAACTCTTGAAGATATGGGTTACCCAGAGGGAATAACTTATGGTACTGGTGGAAAGAGTGCTGACATGGCTGAAATGAGTGAGCAGCTACAATATACATTTATGATAGCTGTTTTCCTAATATACTTTATTTTAGTTTGGCAGTTTGAATCTTTCATAATGCCTTTTGTTATAATTCTTTCAATTCCACTATCTACAACAGGAGCTTTCTATGCTCTTTATCTAGCTGGACTTAGTATCGATGCTATGGTTTCAGTAGGGTTTGTAATGTTAGCTGGTATAGTTGTAAACAATGCTATTGTTCTAATTGACTTTATCAACTTTAGAAGAGAAGTTGGAGACAATATGAATAAAGCTCTTATTACAGCTGGAAAAACAAGATTAAGACCTATATTAATGACAACATTAACTACTGTTCTTGGTATGTTGCCTTTAATGTTTAGTAATGGTGAAGGTTCTGAAATCTATAAAGGAATGTCTTTTGTTGTTGTATTTGGACTTTCTGCTGCTACACTATTAACACTTATAGTTATACCTATATTCTATTACTTTATAGATGATTTTGTAAAATGGTGTAAAAAAGCAAAAAAAGTTATTTTAAATAAAAAATAAATATTATTGGAGGATTTATGGAAGGTTACTTAACTATAGGAGAGATATCAAAATTTACTGGTGTTCCTATTTCTACATTGAGATATTATGATAGTGAAGGTATAATCTCTCCACTTTATAAAGATAAAAAAAGCAATTATAGATATTATTCTGAAATGCAAATTCCTATATTAAGAATAATATATTATTTAAAAAGGCTTGGATTTTCAAATGACTCTATAAAAAGTCATTTGAAAACTCTAAACTATTCACATACTTTAGATCTTATTTCACAATTAATTCATGATACAAAACAGGAGATTAAAAAGTTACAAAAGCTTCATAAAGAGCTTATTAAAAATAGTGAACAAATTAAAAATCTTATATCTATTGAAGAGAAGATTAACTCCTTTTTTATTGAAGAGTCTGAAAAAATAAAGGCTATATATGTTACAATAACTGAAAGCAATGATGAAGAAAAATTTATAAAAGCTGCTTTTAAAAAACTTTCCCTCTATACTTTAAATACAGAAAGAGAGTTACTTCCCATTGGAGTTTGTGCTCTTACTATTCCACAAGAAAATATAGAGAACAAAAGTTATAAAGAGACTAAATTATTATATATGAAGGATATTAAAGAGCTTAGTGAAAAGATAACTCTTCCTAAAAGAAAATATGCTTGCATGTATTGTAAAGGAAGTTTATTAAAGAAAAAGGAGAATATTGATAGGCTTCTTACTTGGATAGAAGAAAATAATCTTACTAAAAGTGAAGGAGATATACTATTACATTTTCTTGCTGGTCCAGGCTTTATTAAAGCTCCTGAAGAGATTATGTATATTATAAAAGTTCCAATAAACTAATTGGTAACTACTCACCTATTACCTATAAATATTATAAAAAGCAAAATTTTATCCCAATATCAACTAAAGC
>JADYUE010000018.1 GCA_021531615.1 Fusobacterium varium
GAGTTGTGAGACTTTTAGCTGACCAATACTAATAAGTCGAAGTTTTAACCTAAAGAAGATCTATTATATAGTTTCGAGTGTTCCATTAATTAAGAAGCAACGAAGTTGCGATTATAATTAATGAGACGCAGATGAAGATCTGCGCTACATAAACACTAGCTTGGTGAGAATAGCTGCAGGGGTACACCTAGTTCCATTCCGAACCTAGAAGTTAAGCCTGTAAACGCTGAAAGTACTTGGAGGGAAGCCTCCTGGGAGGATAGGAACTCGCCAAGCATAATGAGTGCTTCCTTAGCTCAGTCGGTAGAGCATGCGGCTGTTAACCGCAGTGTCAATGGTTCGAGTCCATTAGGAAGCGCCATTTTTTATTTTTTGGAAGATTTTTTCAAAAGGAGAAGATAAAAAATGAAAAAAACAAATGCTATGAGAGAGTTGGATAAAAATAAGATAAAATATAATTTTATAGAATATGAAGTTGATGAAAATGATTTAGGGGCAGTAGCAGTAGCTATGAAAACAGGGCAAGATATTACTAAAATATTTAAAACTCTTGTATTGTTAAATGAAAAAAGGGAGATGTTAGTAGCTTGTATTCCTGGAAGTGATACAATAGATCTTAAAAAATTAGCAAAAATAGCTGGGGATAAAAAAGTTGAGATGCTAGAGCTAAAAGAGCTATTTAATATGACTGGATATATAAGAGGTGGATGTTCTCCAATAGGAATAAAAAAGAAACATAAGACATATATCCATGAATCAGCTTTAGCAAAAGATACAATTTTTGTTAGTGGAGGAGCTAGAGGGATACAAATAGAGATAGATCCTAATATATTAATTAACCAATTAAATATGACAGTTGGAGATATTATAATAAAATAGAATAAAGAATAGGCAATTTACCAAACTACTTAAATGTAGAGATAGATTGCCTATTTTTAATTTTAATTATTAAACAATAACTTTTCCATGATACTCTTTAGCAGGTATTAAAGATGAAACTTCTGGTAGAATTTCTTTTGTAACTTTTCCAGCTACAACAATAGTTAATCTATCTCCAGCTTTTTCAATCATTTTATTTAACATATCTTTTCCTTCTAAAGCAGTAGGTTTAGTTCCAGAAGAAAGGATTCTTTTAACTCCAAGATTAATTAGATCATCAATAACTAAAGTTGGATCTTCTAATTCATCAATAGCTTTATGAAAAGTTACTTCCATAGGTTTTGCTAATTCCATAAATTCAGCAAGAGTTTTAAAATCAATTTTTTTATCTGCTGTAAGAATTCCTAATACAACTCCTTTAGCTCCTAGAGATTTACAAATTTTAATATCTTCTTTTATAACTTCAATTTCAGCTGGAGTATAATAAAAATCTCCTCCTCTAGGTCTTATTATAGGGAAAACAGGTATTTTAAGGGTAGAAAGAGCTAACTTGATAGTTCCATAAGATGGAGTAGTTCCTCCTTGAGATAAATTATCACATAGTTCTATTCTATGTGCTCCTCTTTTTTCAGCTTCAATAGCATCAACAAGTGATTCAACACAAGCTTCTTTAATCATAATTTGCCTCCTCAAGATTTGATGAATATATTATATATTACTTTATTATTTTTATCTATAAAGAATTGGAAATAGGATTTCTCACTATAATAAGGGCTATTTTAAAATTATATATGACTTTAATAAGAAAAGATGTTATAGTATAAAAAAATGAAATTATATGAAAATTAAATATGCTTGTATTTTACATCAAATCAAAAATAGGGGGAAACAATGCTTTATATTACTAAAGAAACTGTAAATGATATTATGAAATGGGATAATAAACCAGCAGGATATTGTAAAAGTGGAGAGGCAGTAGTTTTTGAAACAAGAGATTGTTATGATAATACCATTACAAGTAGTGAAAGACCTTTAGGAGATAGAGAGGGACTTTCAAATCCAGTAACAGGAGCTTTGTATGTTGAAGGAGCAGAGGTTGGAGATATATTAAAAGTAGAGATAGAAGATATCAAGTTACGTTCTTGGGGAGTAATGAGAGCCTCTACAACAGCAGGAGTTTTTCATGAAAAGTACGAAAAGAGAGAGGCCATAATCTTTCAAGTGAAAGATAATAAGATATATTTTGATGATAAATTAATTTTAGATGCAGATCCAATGATAGGAGTTATAGGAACAGCTCCTAGTGAAAAAGAGGGAGTTCCTACAACTACACCAGGGAAACATGGTGGAAATATGGATTGTAAAAAGATAGTTAAAGGTTCAACAATATATTTACCAGTAAATGTTAAAGGCGGACTTTTATCAATGGGGGATATTCATGCTCTTATGGGAGATGGAGAGGTATTTATTTGTGGTTTAGAAATAGCTGGAGAGATAACAGTTAAAGTAAGTGTATTAAAGAATATAAAACTACCAACACCATTTTTATATTCAAGAGGAAAGGTTATGTCTATTCAATCAGCTGAAGATTTAGATAAAGCAGGAGATATGGCAGCTAAAGAGATGTTTGAATTTGTAAAAGAGGCTACAAAACAAAATGATGTAAGAACAGGAATGTTGATGTCTCTCCTTTCAGACATGGCTGTATGTCAAGTTGTAGATCCACTTTTAACAGTTAGAGTGGAGTTTCCGTTAGAAGTATTAGAAAAATACAGATATAAGCTTCCATAAAATATGTATATATATAATAATAAAACCATAATTTATCACTCTAATAAGTAAAGTAAAAATAGTTTATCCCTAATATCAATTTGACGTAATTTTGAAGTGAATATTAGAAGCACTCAGCGAAATGAAGTTAAGAAAATGCAACGTGTTTGAGCGAACTTGCGAAGTGAGTTTTGCATTTTCAACGGAATAAGCAATAGGGATTCTTTATTCACTGACATGGAGTCAAATTGATGTTAAAAAAGAAATAGAGATAATTAAACTTGACTAATAATCACTAAATGCCAAAGGTACTTTGCTATAAACTTAGCGATGGACTAAATAACTGAGCTTAGAGAGATAAGTTATAGTTAAAAAAATAGAAAACCTCTCTTTTTTAAGAGAGGTTTTTTAAATTCTTAATTAAATTGAGGCTTAATATCTGTTATCCATTTTTCAATTCTTTCAGGAGTATCATTTCCTTGATTTCCCTCATCAAGAGCAAGTCCAACAAATTGATCACCAATAACAGCTTCAGACTCTTCATAATGATATCCTTCTGTAGAAGTAAATCCGATAACTTTTCCTCCATTTTTAACAACTACATCATATAGAACTCTCATAGCTCCAACATATGATTCACCAAAAGCGAATTGGTTTCCTAATCCAGCTATTGCAACAGTTTTACCTGTGAAATCTATATCTTTAAATTCATCATATACATTTTCCCAATCTGCTTGAAGTTCTCCTACCCCATAAGTTGGAGATACAAGAATAAGATTTTCTAAATCTTTCATTTGAGAGATTCCATCTGCAACATTAAAAGTTTCATAATCATCTTTTCTTAAATAAAATTCCATCTCATCAACAATACCAGTAGTATTTCCAGATGTAGTGCCATAAAATATTCCTATCTTTTTCATTTTTCCTCCTAAATCTCCTAAAAATTACATAGATCCTTAACAACTTCACTAGCTATTATAAGTCCAGCAGTTGAAGGAACAAAAGCTATACTTCCAACATTTACTTTTTTTTCTCTGCTTCCACTCTCATTGAAAGGCTTTCTTGGAAGTTCTTTTGAATAGACTACTTTTAATTTCTTAATACCTCTATTTTTTAATTCCTTTCTCATAACTCTAGCTAAAGGACAAACAGATGTTTTATTAATATCAGCAACTTCTAACATTGTTGGTTCAATCTTATTCCCAGTTCCCATAGATGAAATAATAGGAATAGATAAATTTTTAGCTATTTCAGCTAATGCTAATTTAGAAGTTACTAAGTCAATAGCATCAACAATATAATCATATTTTTTATCTTTAAAAAACAGGTCACTATTTTCCATACTAAATTTTTCTGGAAATTCATGAACAATTACATTGGGATTTATTGAAAGAAGTCTATCTCTCATAACAGATGTTTTAAGTTTTCCAATACTATCTTGAGTAGCTATTATCTGTCTATTTAAGTTAGTCAGATCAACAGTGTCAAAATCTACTATAGAGATTTCACCGATTCCAGATCTAACAAGAGCTTCAATAGCAAATCCACCCACTCCACCAACACCGAAAACTATAACATGTGAATGTTGAAGTTTATTAAGATTTTCTTTTCCAATTAAAAGTTCAGTTCTTTGAAACATTAATATTTTTCTCCTTGACCATATTATTTACTATCTTAGTAAATAATATACTGTTTTTTATAAAATTGCAATAAAATATTTATTGAGAGCTAAAATAAATATTAAGTAGTTTTCCCTTATTTTTATTGACATAATACATATATTATGATATACTTTACCGTAGATTACGCTTGGAAAGGGTCATCAGCAACCCTAACCAGCGATTGCAATACTTTTGGAGGTGTTAAGATGTACGCAGTTATAAAAACTGGTGGTAAACAATACAAAGTTGCAGAAGGTGACGTATTAAGAGTAGAAAAATTAAATGCTGAAGTTAACACAACTGTAGAATTAACTGAAGTTCTTTTAGTAGCTAATGGAGAAACTGTAAAAGTTGGAACTCCAGTAGTTGAAGGAGCAAAAGTTGTAGCAGAAGTAGTAGCTCAAGGTAAAGGTGCTAAAGTAGTTAACTTCAAATACAAGCCAAAAACAGGGTACCACAGAAAAAAAGGTCACAGACAATTATTCACTGAAATCAAAGTTACTTCAATAAACGCTTAATTGTTTTATGACAAAAGTTACAATTTATAGAAAAAATGGTAGAATTGTAGGGTACAAAGCTACCGGACATTCAGAGTATGCTGAGTATGGAGAGGATATAGTTTGTGCAGCACTTTCAATGGCATTACAACTGCCTTTGGGAGGAATACAAGATGTTCTTGATCTGATGCCTAAATTTGAAATTGATTCTGATGGATACTTAATGGTAGATATGAGAGGTATGAATACTTTAGGAAAAGAAAAAGAATTAGATGCTCTTTTAGAAAGCATGGCTTTGATGGTCGAAAATTTATCAAAAGAATATCCTAAAAATGTAAAGCTTGTAGAGAAGGAGGAAAAATAGATGCAATTTACTTTAAATATACAATTATTTGCACATAAAAAAGGACAAGGTTCTGTTAAAAACGGAAGAGACTCAAATCCTAAATATCTTGGAATCAAAAAATATGATGGAGAAGTTGTAAAAGCTGGAAACATCATCGTTAGACAAAGAGGAACTGCATTCCATCCAGGAAACAACATGGGAATGGGTAAAGACCACACTTTATTTGCTTTAATTGATGGTTATGTAAAATTTGAAAGACTTGGAAAAGATAAAAAACAAGTTTCAGTTTACTCAGAAAAATAATAGCATTTAATGAATTTTAGAGAAGCCAAAATAGGCTTCTCTTTTTTTGCATTAAAAATTTATAAAAATAATCTTTTAGATTGTAACATATGTATTGACATTTTAAGAGAGAAAAAAATAAAAGGATAAAATATATTATAAAATTCAAAATAATTATGGTACAATAATGGGTTTACATTTTTGGAAAATATGTTATAATGTAAAAGCATTTAATAGAAGAATTAGTACCATTTGATACCATTTAATATAGATTAATACCAGTTAGTAAAAGTTGAAAATATATTAGGACAAAATTTTTTGCTAAGGTGTAATGATTAGTTAGAGGAAATTTTTGTGGCAATTACTATGGGAAAATCATTACAAATGCTTTGAGAGAAGTTTAAACACGGCAAAAACCGTGTTTTTTTAGTTAAAGATATAAAATAAGGGGGAACTAGGATGAGGATTGAAGATATTTTTCTAAAAGATATTACAAGAAAAATAAATGGAGTTGTCAAAGCTGATCAAACTGATAAAGATATTATTGTAACTGAACTTAGTGAGTATGTAGTTACAGAGGAGTTAAAAAAGCATTTTGATAGATTTTTTGATAGATATATAAAATCCTTTAGTTCTCCAACAGAAGATATGGGGGTTTGGATCTCTGGATTCTACGGATCAGGGAAATCACACTTCTTAAAGATGCTTGGTCGTATTTTAGAGAATAAAGAATATGATGGAAAGAGTGTAAGTGACTATTTTAAAGAAAAGATAGAAGATGAAAAGCTACAAAGTAATATAGAGAGATCTTCTGAAGTTCCAACAGATGTTATTCTTTTTAACGTAGATAATGTAAGTGATCAAGATACATACAGAAATAAAGATAGTATTCCAGTGGCTTTTTTAAAAAATTTCAATGGATATTTTGGTTTCTCAAAGGATAATTTAAAAATAGCTAATTTTGAGAGAATGCTTTTTGAAAAAGGGATATTAGATGAATATAGAGAAAATATAGAGGAATTAGTAGGAAAAGAGTGGAAGGATATACTAAGAAACCTAGATTTCTATCAAGATGAGTTTATTGAAGTAAATGAAGAGATGGGAATAATGAGTGAAGAAAGCTCAGAAAGATGGTTAGAGAAAGATGATAAGATTTCTGTTAGTCCCGAGAGTTTTGCAGATTTATTAGAAGCTTATTTAAAAACAAAAGAACCAAATCATAGAATAGTATTTTTAGTTGATGAAATAGGACAATATATAGGAAATAACTCTCAACTTATGCTTAACCTACAAACTTTAGTTGAAATTCTTGGAGTAAGATTCCAAGGTAGAGTTTGGGTTATCGTGACTTCACAACAGGATCTAGGAAGTATTTTAGGAGCAGGAGAGAGAAGAAGAAACGATTTCTCTAAAATTCAAGATAGATTTAAGACTATGTTATCTCTATCAAGTAGTAATATAGATGAGGTTATAAAGAAAAGATTACTTGAAAAAGGAAGTACAGGAAAAAAAGAGGTAGAAGAGTTATATACTAAAGATTATTTGAATATTAATAATACAATTAACTTTAATACAAATGAGGTTATTTTACCAATATATAGCAATAAAAATGACTTTATAGAGACTTATCCATTTGTAGGATATCAATTTAGCTTACTTCAAAAAGTATTTGAAAAAGTAAGAGATATGGGATATTCAGGACAACATATGTCAAGAGGAGAAAGATCTCTTTTAAGTTCTTTCCAAGAAGCAGGGATAAGAGTAAAGGATAATAAATTAGGTTCACTTGTGCCATTTAACTATTTTTTTGAATCAATAGAGCAATTTTTAGAAGATGTGGCTAAGAGACCATTTACTATTGCTAAAAATGAGAGAAAGATAGATGAGTTTGAACTTGAAGTATTAAAACTTCTTTTCCTATTAAAAGGTATAAATGAGGTAAAAAGTAATATAGATAATTTAGTAAGCTTTATGATTGATTCTACTGACTGTGATAGAATAGCTCTTGAAGAAAAGATAAAAAAAGCTTTATTAAAATTGGAGCAACAAGTATTGATTCAAAAAGATGGAGATGAATACTTCTTTCTAACTAATGAAGAACAAGATATTAATAAAGAGATCAATCAAGAGCAGGTAGATTATGAAGAGGTAGCTAAACAGTTAGATTCATATATCTTTGGGGAGATCTTTTCAAAACCTTCAATTTTATCAGATGAAACAAAGTTGAAATACAGTTTTACTAGAAGGATAGATGAGTTTTTTACAAGCAAAAAAGGAGAGCAACTAGATATACGTATTTTAACTCCTTATTCTGAAGATTATAACAACGTATTACTTATAGGAATAAGAGATAGTGAAAATGAATTGATAGTAAAATTCCCAGAAGATGAAACAACATATATTGATGAGATAAAACTATATTTGAAAGTAGAAAAATATGTAAGAAGAAAAAATATAGAGAGTACAAGAGACACTGTTCTTTCAATATTATCTAAAAAACAAAAGGAAAATAATAGTAGAAAAAAAAGAATAAGAGCTGAAATAGAAAGAGTTATTTTAAAATCAGAAGTTTATGTATATGGACAAAAGAAGGAAATAGGAAATATTTCAGATCCATCAAAATTTATTGAGACTGCTCTTAAATTTGATATTGAATTTAGATTTAAGTCAGCAGGGCTTTTAAAAACTTTATATGATGAAGCTAGAATTAGAGATGTATTATCATATAGTTTTAATGGTGCAAATACTTTGATTCAAATAAATAGAGACCTTGAAGGAAATATAAATAGAGAAGCAATAAAAGAGATTAAAAAGAGAGTAGAGTTTTTAGAAAAAATAGGAAAAACAGTTACTTTAAAAGAGTTAGTTGAACATTTTGCAAAAGCTCCATATGGTTGGAATACTCTTTCAGTAAATGGACTTGTGGCAGAACTATTTGTATATAAGCTTATAGAAATTTCTGAATCTAAAGAGGTAGTAAAAGATGGAGAGAAATTAAAAGATTACTTAACAAAACTACAAGCAAAAAATCTTGAAAGAATTGTAATAAATCTTAAAGAGGAAGTAGATACTGAACTTATTAAAAAGATAAATAATGTTTTAAGTGAGTTATTTGGATCTAATTCTATAATTAGTTTAGAATCTCCTAAAGCAGATTTAATAGGTATTTTAGAAAAAAGAAGAACAACAGCATTCAGCCATTTTAATGAGTGCAATAGAGGAAAATACCCAGGAAAAAAAGAGGTTAAAAATTGGTATGATCTTTTAGATGAGATTCTAGAGAGAAAGAATGATAAAACAGATAAATTTTTAAAGGAATTTTTAAAGTATAAAGATGAGTTAAGAGAGTTATATTATCATCAATCGGAAGTTGATGATTTCTTTAGTGCAGGAAGTAGCAAAAAAATAAAATTTGATAGTGCTAGAGCGAAAATCAATGAAATAGATGAAAATCTAGGATATTTAGGTGGAATAAAAGAGAAAGAGCCATATAGAGAGCTTTTGACAATAACAGAAGCTAGTAAACCTTATTCTAGAATTAGAGAAATAGATGATCTATTAAATCAAATAAATGTAGAAGAAAATGTGATCCTTGAATATGAAAAAGATATTTTAAAAGAAAAGGGAGAAAAGGAGAAAAAAAGAGTTAAAGATATTTTAATAAATAGCAAGTTCTCTTCTGAAGATATCTTTGATGAATATGAGAGATTTATTTTTGGAGTAGAAAAGATTGATAATATCAGAAAGATAATGTCTAAAAATAAAGAGCTAGAGAACATAAGTAGAAAAGCTGAAACTCTATATAAGAGCTATATTAAATCTAAACTTGTAAAAATGGAAAATGAAATTTTAACTAAGTTGGAAGATAAAGAGGATATAGAAAGCTTACTATCAGAAGTTAAGGCAAGATATAAATCTTTAAAAAGCAGAGTTGATTCAAGTGATATTAAGGATTTAGAAAAGATTCTTGTAGTGGCAGAGGGAGAAAAGGAGCAATTTATATTATCAGCTGATGGAAAGACAAAGAGAAGAGAGAGAGTAACTTTAAGAAAGGTAAAAGTTAATTCAAAATTTAATATTGAAAATGAAAGTGAAGCGGAGGAGTATATAAGAGAGCTTGAAGAGAAGTTGAATGAACTTAAAAGGGAGATATTAAAATCTTTAAATGAAAATAAAATTGTAGATATAGACTAATAATTGGGGTGTGAAATGAATGGATAAAGGTAGCCTAAAGTTTTTTGCAACAGAATCTAGAAAAGATTTACTTGAAAAAATGAAAAATAAACTAGCAGTATTTGGAATTACTTCTAAAGGTATTAAAGAGCTAGAGGAAAAACAAAAAATGGGAAATAAGATAGAGATAAATGGAACTCTATACCCTAAAAAAAGTTATGATTCTCTTTGTAGTAGATATAAGGTTTTAGGCTATGAACAACTTTTAGAAGAGAGTGCTTATACTTGGTTTAATAGATTGGTTGCCTTTGCATTTATGGAAATAAATAATTATATAGATGAAAGAATAGTATTTAATAATGGAGATAGAATAGAGCCAGAGATTTTAGATAACTATTATGAGTTTGATTTTTTTCAAGAGTTAGATGAAGAGTCTCAAAATGAGATTAATGATTTAAAAGAAAAAAATAGAGTTGATAGCTTAGAAAAGCTATATTCTATCTTAGTTGAGGAAAAATGTTATGAGTTTTCTAAAATTATGCCATTTATGTTTGAGAAGAGGGGAAGTTATTCAGATATTCTTTTTCCAGATGGAGTTTTAGCAAGAGGATCTTTTCTTGAAAAATTGAGAGATGAATTTAGAAAGGCTATAGAAAAAAATGAAGAAGATGAAGAGGTAGTACCTGTTGAGATAATAGGTTGGCTTTATCAATATTATAACTCAGATCTAAAAGATGAAGTTTTTGCAGATTTGAAGAAAAATAAAAAGATAACTAAAGAGAAGATTGCACCTGCTACTCAACTATTTACTCCACATTGGATAGTAAAATATATGGGAGAAAACTCTCTTGGAAAACTTGCTTTAGAAAGTTGTGGAGTAAGTGAAGAGATAAAGGAAAATTGGAAATACTATATTGAAAATGAAATTCAAAAAAGTGAAGAGAGATTAAAGATAGAAGAAATAAAAATTATAGATCCTGCAATGGGTAGTGGACATATGCTTACATATTGCTTTGACATGTTAAGTGATATATATGAGAATCTTGGTTGGAGTAAAAAAGATGCTGTTCTATCTATTATAAAAAATAATATCTATGGTTTAGATATAGATAAAAGAGCTAGCCAATTGGCATCTTTTGCAATATTTATGAAGGCTAGAGAGAAATTTTCAAGATTCTTTAAAGTTTTAGAGAGAATGGAAGAGGATGAGAAAATATCAATAAATACTTTAGTTATTGAAGAGAGTAATGATATTTCAGAAAGTATACAAAACCTTATAAAGGAAAATAGTTTAATACATCTTGAAAAACTTTTAGTTGATTTTTATGATGCTAAAGAGTATGGAAGTATTTTAAAATTAGAGAGTATTGAAACTAAAGAGCTATATAGAGAGCTAAAAGAGTTAGAAGAAATTTATAGAAAACAGGGACAACTATCTTTAAATTATAGTATTGTAGAGAATATAGATTTTGAAAAAGAGTATGAATTTATAGAAAAACTTATTTATCAATATAGAATAATGATAGATAAATATGATATTGTTATTACAAATCCTCCATATATGGGAGGAAAAGGGTTTGATGACAAGTTAAAAAAATATGTTGAAAAAAATTATAAAGACAGCAAGGGAGATCTATTTGCTGTATTTATTGAAAAGTGTAATGAATTTACAAAGGAAAATAGATATACTGCAATGATAACAATGCACTCTTGGATGTTTTTATCAAGTTTTGAAAATTTAAGAAAGCAGATTATAGAGAAAAGAGAGATACAGAGTTTAAATCATCTTGGAACAAGGGCATTTGAAGAGCTTGGAGGAGAAGTTGTTCAAACAGTTTCTTGGGTAGGAAAAAATAAAGTTCCTGAAAAAAAAGGTACTTATATAAGACTTGTTGATTATAATAATGCACAATGGAAAGAGGAAGAATTTCTTAATAATAAAAATTATTATAGTGCAAATCAAAAAGAGTTTGAAAAAATTCCTGGTTCTCCAATAGCTTATTGGGTTAGTAATAGAGTAAGAGAGATTTTTGAAAAGAATCAAAAATTAGGAGAAATTGCACAACCTCGCAAGGGAAATTCTACTTCTGATAATAACAGATTTTTAAGATTATGGTTTGAAGTTGAAAAGAACAATTTTAAATTAAATTCTATAAATTTAAAAGAAGATTCTTTAAAAATAAAATGGTTTCCTTATAATAAAGGAGGAGGTTTTAGAAAATATTATGGTAATAATGAATATTTAATTAATTGGCTAAATGATGCAGAAGAAATTAGAAAAATTCCAACAGCTGTAATTGCAAATTATGATTTTTTTACTAAAGAAGGACTTACTTGGTCTACTGTTTCATCTGCTAAACTTTCTGTTAGAAATTTTGGAGAAGGTTTTATTTTTGATAATGGAGGATGTTGCTTATTTTCAGAAAAAGATATTAAATATATCCTTTTAGGACTGCTAAATTCAAAAGTATTTACAATATTATTTGGAAACATTAGTCCAACACTTAATTTTCAATCTGGGGATATTGCAAAAATTCCTATTATCATAGAAAAAGATGAAATTAAAAAGAATAATATTAATGAAATAACGCAACAAAATATTAATATAGCTAAAGAGGAATGGGATTCTAGAGAAACTTCTTGGGATTTTAAAAAGTTATTTATCACTAAGGGAGATAGTATAGAGAAAGCATATGATGATTACTGCCAATATTGGAGTGATAAATTTATGCAGATGCACCATAATGAAGAGGAGCTTAATAGAATATTTATAGATATCTATGAACTTAATGATGAGATGGACGAAAAAGTTCCTTTTGAAGATATAACACTATTGAAAAAGGAAATTAAGATAGAAGATGGTAAAATCTTATTTAATAAAGAGGAGATTATAAAACAATTTCTATCTTATGCAGTAGGTTGTATTATGGGAAGGTACTCTATTGATAAAGAGGAATTGATAATAGCAAACTCTGATGATATTTTACAATGTAACGAATCTCAAGTTATTATAAAAGATAGAGAGGGAAATATAAGACACTCTATTGAAAACTCAAGATTTTTACCTGATGAGTTTGGTATTATTCCTGTAACAGGGGAAAATGTATTTGAAAATGATATTGTTAGTAGAGTATTTGAGTTTGTAAAAGCTCTATATGGAGAAAAGAATTTTGATGAAAATATAAGATTTATATGTGAAGCTCTTGGACAGAAAGAGGGAGAAACATATGATGAGGTTTTAAGAAACTACTTCATAAAAGATTTCTATACAGATCATCTTCAAAGATACCAAAAGAGACCTATCTATTGGTTTATGAATAGTGGAAAGAAAAATGGATTCTCTGCTTTAATCTATCTACATAGATATGAAGATATGAGCATTGCAAGGGTAAGAACAGAGTATCTAATTCCTTATCAAGAGAAGATGGAAAATTTAAGAAACTACTATGAAAAGATAGCAGAAAACCCAGATACATCTTCAAAGGATAGAAAAATAGCAGATAAGAAGTTAAAAGAGCTATATGCTATATTAAAAGAACTTCAGACATATGCAAATGATGTAAAACATATATCAGAGCTAAAAATATCTCTTGACTTAGATGATGGAGTAAAAGTAAACTATGAGAAGTTCGGAAAAGTATTAAAGAAAATTTAAAAGAGAGGATATTCATAAGATGGAAAAAGATAAGATAAAAGAGATTCTAGATCATAGATTCAGTTTAGTACCTGAATTTCCTAAGAAAAGGCATATTATATTTTGGTATGATCCAGATAAGGCATTTAAAGATATAATACCTGAGTTGGAGATTGATAATGTTAAAATTATTGTACTTGAAAAAACTACAAATAGAAAGGGTGAGTTAATAAGTACAAATATTTTTGATACAAAATACACTTTAGAATATAGAGATTTAGAATCAAATTATCTTATATATAGTGAATATCCAAGACCTGAAGATAGAGAGAATTATTTAATAGATATAGAAAGATACTCTGAATTTTTTGTAGCTGATAAATCTGCTATGATAATGGAAGAATTTAACTTTTATAGAAGAGATTTTAGATTAAATCAAGTGATTAGAGAGCATTTAGACTTTTTTGGAAGTAAGGAGAGAAAAGAGAAGCTTAATAAATTAATAGATAATCCTGAAACTATAAGGGAAAATGATCTTAAATTAGCAATTTTAGCTGTGACTGTAAATTCTAAGGTTGTTGATATTCAAGAGATTATTAAGAGTATAATTTTAGATAGAAGTAAGCTTGATACAGTTGAAAAATGGATAGGTAAAGAGTTTTTATTCCAAGAGATAAAAAGTAGATTTGATTTAGAAGTAGAGGATTTTCAAGAGTTCTTAAAGAGTTTAATGGTAGTTAATTTCTATAGAGAGATACAGGAAAAACCAGATTCTGATCTAGAAAAGTATTATAAAGGAAAAACAAATGAGATCTATATTTTTGTAAGTTCTCTTTTACAAAATAAGCAGTGTAGTGAAAAGATAAAAGAGATATTTTATGAGCTAGGAGAGGAACTGGATATAAAAAGTGTAATAGATAAACTAGAGGTTGAAGCTTTAGTATTAGGTACAGCTTTTGAGTATTTTGATAAATTAACTATTAAATATATAGCTGAAAATTTAAATTCTGAAGTTGCAAACTATGACAGATACTTAAAGTATATCAACATCAGATTGGATAATACACTATATAGAAGTAAGTATTTTGATTACTATAAGATGCTAATTACAGTTATAAATCTTTTAAAGATAAAAGATGAGCTAGTAATAAGAGATAAGAGCATAGATAGAATATTTAAAGAGTATATTAATATTTATTATAAGATAGATAGACTATATAGAGATTTTATCGTTTCTTATGATAGTATTAAAGGTAAAAGTTCCAATGAGTTATTTGATAAGTTAGAGAGAAAGATATCTCAATTCTATGAAAAAGATTATTTAGAGGAACTTCTTTCAGTATGGGCAGATAATTTTACAACAGAAAGTGGACTTCCTTTACAAAAAGATTTTTATAATGAGTATATAAAAAATAGTGATACAAGAGTGGCTGTGATCATATCTGATGGATTAAGATATGAGATAGGAGAAGAGATAGCTGAAAAATTGAAAAAAGAAGCTAGTGCTAAAGAGATAAATTTAAAAGCTATGCTTACAGGATTACCAAGCTTTACTCAAGTTGGAATGGCAAATCTATTACCAGATAATGAAAGAGTGATAGATCCACTTAGAGAAATATATACAATATCAGGAATAAGCACTATAAATACAGAGAATAGAGAAAAAATTTTAAAATTATCTTGTGAAGAGTCTTCAGCTATAATTTTTAAAGATTTTAAAAATATGAGTAGAAACGAACAAGATGAATTTATAAAAGGTAAGAAAGTTATATATATCTACCATGATAATATTGATGGTATTGGAGATGCAGGTAAGACAGAAGATAAAACCTTTGGAGCTTGTGACACGGCAATAAAGGATATTGTTGGGATCTCTAAACTTCTTTCAAGCTTGGGAATTGTAAATATCTATATAACAAGTGATCATGGATTCCTATATGAGAGAAAAGTAGTAGAGGAATATAATAAGATAGAACTAGATAAAAGTGAAGTTAAGCCTGTTGTTATAGGTAGGAGATATGCTTTATATGAAAAGGAGATAGAACAAAAAGGTTGTATCACTATAAAAATAGATGATTATTTTGGAGTTTTTCCAAGGAAAAATCAAAGAATAAAAGCAAGTGGAAACGGATTACAATTTGTTCATGGAGGACTAAGTCCACAAGAGATGATAGTACCAGTTATTCAATACAGAAGTGGAGTTCATTCTAAGAAAGCAGAAAAAGTAAGAGTTAGAATAAAAGAGAGTACGGATAAGATAACTTCAAATCTGAATAAATTTACATTGTATCAATTAGATCCTATTAGTATAAAAAATAAGGTTGTAGAAAGAGATATAATAGCAGGATTATATGATGGAGATATAAGAGTAAGTAATGAAGTAAAAATCAGACTTAATGCTACTGAAGAAAACTTCCAACATGATTTTAGACTTACTTTAAGTGGGGATCATGAAAAAGTTACTTTAAAGATTATGGATTTAGAAACTGGAGAGATTCTTGATTCAAAAGATTATGTGGCAAAGATAGGAATTTTATCTGATTTTGACATTTAATTTATAGAAATAGGAGAAAATAAAATGAGATATGTTGCTACTACCAGTGAAAGCTTTTATTATTCTGAGATGAAAAGGACTTGTGAATTCCTTTATAAAAATGGATATAAAATTGAGGATATTGATTTAAAAAGCTGTTTAAAGGAGAATGATATCTTAGATAGTAAAAGTGAAAGTAACTTTAGTAAAAAATATCAAACTCTTAATAAGAGAATAAAGGGAATTACAGAAACTCTTACAAGAAAGATAGTAGAGGAAGATATTGAAGTTGGTAAATTTATAAATCTCTATTTGATTCTATGTATAGAAAGATTTATGGCAGAGTTTATGGATGAAGTGATAAGAGATAAATTTATCAATTTTGATTATTATCTTACTGAAGTTGATTTTAAAAATTATTTAAGACATAAAGAGGAGCAATCAGAGATTGTAAGTAATTGGTCTGATTATGGAAAAAAGAAGATGCTAACAAAGATTAAAACTTTTTTAGTTGAAGGTGGATTTCTAAAAAAAGAAAAAGATGGATCTTTTAAAATAGTTAAGCCATTTATTGATGAAGAGATAATAGAAGAGATAAGGAATAATGGAAATAAAGAAATATTAAAAGTAATGTTGTATTAAGGGAGAAGAGGATAATCAAAGATGAAAAATATTGAAAAGAGATTTGAAAAACTAATTGAAAAATTAAAGAGTGATGAATTTTATAATAATAGAGGTCTAGCAAATGAAGTTCCTTTTTATATTTTTGATTATCAACCTGAAGATGAGCTTATTGTGAGATATAAAGTAAAAAATGATGTATTGAGATCCTTAGAAGAAACTAAATTAATTGGAGTAGAGATAGATCTATTTGACCTACTTCTTGAGAGCTTAGAAAGAGATGATATTTTTGATACAGTTTTTAAGATGGAGGAAAAAAGAGGAACAGATATTTTATATAAAAAATTAAAGAATAGTTTTAATATGGAGGTTATTCTTGAATTAATAAAAGAAAAGGCTAAGAATAAGAATTTAGTTATTATAACAGGGACTGGAAAAATATATCCAATAGTTAGAAGTCATGCGCTTCTTAATAATTTACAAAATCTATTTAATGAAACAAAGGTGATACTATTTTTCCCTGGAGAGTATACAACAACAGATTTGAGACTTTTTGGATTTAAGGATAATAACTATTATAGAGCATTTAAATTATAAGAATTAACCACTTCAATTTTACTGGAGTGGTTTTTATTTTAGAAAAATATAGTCAAGAGATGATAAATTCATTATTATACTATGTTGTGAGAGATTTTTAAAATCGTAAAAATAAAAAGTGTATCAATATAACATTTTTTATGATAAAATAAGATATATAAACAACATTTTTTAAGAGGTGAGCAAAAGATGAAGAGAAAAATAGAAGAAAAATTAATTGAATGGAAAAATAGAGAAAATCACAAACCTCTTATAATAGATGGTGCAAGGCAGATAGGAAAAACTTATATAGCTTTTTCTTTTGGAAAAGAAAATTATAAGAATAGTGTTTATTTTAACTTTGAGAACTCAAAGGATCTAAATAGAATCTTTGAAAAGGATTTGAATCCTGAAAGAATTATAAGAGAGCTTTCAGTATTTTCAGGAAGTACTATTTTAGAAAAAGAAACACTTATTATCTTTGACGAGATACAAGCTAGTGAAAAAGCATTAACTTCTTTGAAATATTTTTATGAAAAGAAGCCTAATTATGATATTATATGTGCAGGAAGCCTTTTAGGAGTGGCATTAAATAGAGAAAGCTATTCTTTTCCAGTAGGGAAAGTAGAATTATTAAGAATGTATCCTATGGATTTTGAAGAGTTTTTATGGGCTTTAAATGAAATAGAACTTTCTAAAATGATAAGAGAACATTTTAATAGTAATGAGGCATTTTCTTTACATGATAAAGCTATGGAATATTATAAGAAATACCTTGTTATAGGTGGAATGCCAAGGGTTATCTTAGATTATATAGAAACAGAAAATTTTGATTTTGTTTATTCATCACAAAAAACTCTTAATGATTCATATATTGCAGATATGGCAAAATATGCAACACCTTATGAAACTGTAAAAATAATGAATACCTTTAATAGTATACCAGCTCAATTAGCAAAGGAAAATAAGAAATTTCAATATAAGGTTATTAAATCTGGAGCAAGGGCAAATGAGTATGAAGTTCCTATTGAATGGCTTGTATCTTCTGGAGTAATTAATAAATGTGTTAAAGTAACAGAGGGAAAATTACCATTAAAAGCTTATTCAGAGCCTTCATCGTTTAAAATATATTTAGCTGATACAGGGTTATTATGTTCAAAATTTGAGATACCTGCTAATATAATTTTATATGGAAATGATACTTTTACAGAGTTTAGAGGGGCATTAACTGAGAATTATGTTTGTTCAGCTTTAGCTATGAATAACTATACCTCTTATTATTTCGAGAAAAATCAAACTTTAGAAATAGATTTTGTAATTCAAGATAAAGAGGGAAATATTATTCCAGTAGAGGTAAAAAGTGCTGAGCATGTTAGAGCCACAAGTCTTAATAACTATATAAAAAGATATTCTCCTAAATACTCAATAAGAGTTTCAGGAAAAAATTTTGGATTTGAAAATGGAATAAAGAGTGTTCCTTTATATGCTGTGTTCTGTATTTAATTTTATAAGATAGTAAAGCAATAACAGAGGAATATATGCTATAATGTATATAAATCAAAAGAAAGAGAGGTGTAGATATGAAGAAAATTCCTATTGGGATAGAAGATTTTAAAATGTTAATATCAGATGATTACTTCTATATTGATAAAACTAAATTTATTGAAGAAATAATGAATGATGGAGCTTTAGTTAAACTTTTTACTCGCCCAAGAAGATTTGGAAAAACTCTTAATATGTCTATGCTTAAGCATTTTTTTGACATAAGAAAAGCAGAAGAAAATAAAAAGCTATTTGATGATTTATATATAAAAAATTCTCCTGTATTTGCAAAACAGGGAAAATATCCCGTAATCTTTATTTCAATGAAAGGAATAAAAGGGACTACTTGGGAAGAAATGCAAAAAAGTATAAGAAAAACTTTTTCAAATTTATATAATGAGTACAAATATTTAAGAGAAGATTTAGATGAAAGAAATAAAAGGCAATTTGATAAAATATGGTTTGAAGAGACAGTTGAAAATTATGATGATGCTTTAAGATTTTTAAGTGAAATTTTAGAAGAACAGTATAATGAAAAAGTTATAGTTTTAATAGATGAATATGATGTTCCTCTAACTATGGCTTATGAGTACGGTTTTTATGATATAGCTGTTGTTTTCTTTAAAAGTATGTATGGAGCTTGTTTAAAAACCAATTCAAGTTTAAAAATGGGAGTTCTTACAGGTGCAATAAGAGTAGCTCAAGCAGGAATATTCTCTGACCTTAATAATATTGAAACTCATACAATACTAGATGAAGCATATGATGAATATTTTGGGCTTTTGGAAAATGAAGTTGAAAATGCTTTAATAGAATATAAGTCAGAAGATAAATTAGAAGATGTCAAGTCTTGGTATGACGGCTATAAATTTGGAAATATGGAGGTATACAATCCGTGGAGTATTTTAAAATATATAAAATATAAAAAATTAGATGCTTACTGGATAAATACTTCTGGAAATGCTTTAATAAAAGAATTGCTGCTTCTTTCAGATGGAATAGTTTTTGAGGACTTGGATAATTTAGTAAACGGTCAGGAAAAAACTATATATGTTAATGAAAATGTAGCTTTAGGAAATAATTTAGACCCAAACAGATTGTGGGAACTTATGCTTTTCTCAGGATATTTAACTGTAAAAGAAAAAATAAACAGTGAAGCATATTTAGTTAAAATTCCTAATAAAGAGATACAATCATTTTTCAAAAGTCTTTTTGCTGAAATAGTATTTAAAGGAAAAAGTAATATAGCAAGTATGAAAGGTGCTTTAGAAAGTAAAGATATAAATACTATTGTAAGAATTTTAGAAAAGGTTGTGCTTAATGCAATAAGTTTCTATGATACAAATAAAAAATTTGAAAATCCATATCAGACATTACTTGCAGGATTTTTCTATGCCTTAGATGATTATTATGAAATGAAACCAAATTCAGAAACATGATACGGAAGAGCTGATATAGTATTAATACCAAGAAATAAGAAATGGTCAGGATATGTATTAGAGCTGAAAAGAGCCAAAACTAAAAATCTTGAAAAAGAGGCATCAAAGGCTCTTGAGCAGATAGAAGAAAAGAAATATGATACTTTACTAATAAATGAAGGAATAAAAGATATAATAAAAATTGGTTTGGTATTTGATGGTAAAAAAGCAGTAGCTTATTACTAAAATATTCATGAAAATCTATCTAAAATTGTGTAAGAATTTTGACATAGATAACAAAAAGGTAACAAAATAGAAAAGTAAAATTTTAAAGATGGCTTTATTTAAACTTTTAAAGATATGAAAAATTAGAAGTTTCAGTTTACTCAGAAAAATAATAGCATTTAATGAATTTTAGAGAAGCCAAAATAGGCTTCTCTTTTTTTGTAATATAAATTTTTAGAGGTGAAAAATGGAAGAGATAATAGAAAATCAAGATAGAGAAAAAGTGATAAAGTTAGCAGACTACTATTTAGATAAGTATTTAGAAGCGTTTGAGGAGTTAGCATGATTATAAAATTAACTAAAGAAGATATAATTTGTTTACATGAAAAAATTATAGATAAAACTGGAGGAATTAGAGGAATAAGAGATATTGGACTTTTGGAAAATGCTATAAACTCTTCTTTTATTACTTTTGGTGGAGAGGATTTATATCAAGATTTAGAAGCAAAAGGAAAACAACTGTGCAACTCTCTTATAAGAAATCACCCATTTTTAGATGGAAATAAAAGAATAGGAATTTTAGCAATGTTAGTATTTCTTGATATAAATGGAAAAAAGCTAGAAATAACTAATGAAGAGATAGTTAAATTAGGTTTAAATATAGCCAAAGGAAATGAAAAATAAAATTTACCTAAGATTTACAAAAAATATATACTTATTTTACTCCTGTTATAGATAATATTCTTGAAAACTTTTGAGGAGGATATATCTTATGATAAGGACTAAAATTAGTTTAATTTCTACTCTTGTATTTTTTCTAGCATTTGCTTTTTCATATGCAATAAAAGATGGTGAGTACTACAAATTAACAATTTTGCCCACAAATGATATTCATGGGAATCTTGAGAACCTGCCAGAGTATTCAACTATTATTAATCAAGAACGTAAAAATATTGAGAATCTATTGATTCTTGAAGGTGGAGATCTTTTTGCTAGAGGTGAATTTAGTATATTTAATGGGATACCTGAGATGAAAATTCTTAATACGATTGGTTATGATGCTTGGGTTTTAGGAAATAATGATTTTAGAAAACCTATAAATAAGAAATTACCTGAAGATGATAAAACTTTAAATAATCTTATTAAACTTTCAAAGCAACCAACTCTTTGTGCCAATGTTGTGTATAAAGAAAATGAAAAGTTATTAGCTGGAGTAAAACCATATATTATAAAAAAGATAAATGGAGTTAAAATAGGAATAATTGGTTTAACTTCAATGAAACCTCAAGTGAGAGGATATGAGCCAGACAAGATATTTTTAGATGCAGAAAAAACTTTGAAGGAGCAGATTGCTAGGTTAGAAGGAAAAACAGATATAAATATAGTTTTATCCCATTGTGGACTTGCAGTAGATACTAAATTGGCTAATGTTGCAGGAGTTTCAGCAGTATTAGGAGCTGATGATCATTATCATATGTCCTCTCCTATCTATTGGGTATGGGGAAATGAAAAAAGTGTTCCAATAGTTCAGCATGGTGGAGAAGAGAAACATGTTTTAGGTAAACTTGAGCTTGTTTTTCAAAAGAAAGATGGAAAGATGAAGTTAGTTAATTTCTCTGGAAGTGAATATGATATAGAGTTTGTTCAAGAAGATGAGAAAGTTAGAGAGATAATAGAGGAGTATAGAGAAAAATTAAGAAATATTCCTGTAATAAGAAAATCAGCATAGAGAGAAAAATTAAAAAATTATATAAATGGACTGTGTGTAAAGTTTTAAGAGATTAAAATTTTATATACAGTTTTTTTATTGTGCTTATTATTATAAAAAATTTTAATAGTTTATAAGTACTATTTTAAATCAAACTAGAATAAAATAGTTTAAAAAATTCTAAAAAAGTTTTATTTTCTTAATAAAAATGATTGACTAATTAAATAAAAAATAGTATCATTTAAAAATAAACAAACGTTTAATAAAAATGTTTAAAGGTGATTAGATGAATAGTGAAAATATAAATGAATTAGAAATAGATGATTTAGTAAAAGGTTATACATATAATAAAGAGACAAATGAGTATAGATGCTTATTTTGTGAAAAAATATATGAGGATGGATATATCTTTGAATACAATGAAAAAATGGTTTCTGCTGAAAAGAGAATGAAACTTCATATAGAAGAGGAGCATGAGGGGGTATTTTTATCTCTTTTAGGTTTAGAAAAAGAGATAAGTGGTTTAAGTGATATTCAAAAAAAATTATTATCTCTGTTAGCAGAGCAAAAAGATAATAAAGAGATAGCAGAGGAGATGGAGATAACAACTTCAACAGTGAGAACACATAAATTTTATCTTCAAAAGATGAAGAAACAAGCAAAAATTTTACTTGCCATAATGGAAGCTTTAGAATTAGAAGAAAAGAAAGATAAAAAATTAAAAAATGGAATAGAAAAAGATGAAAATTTAGAAACAGAGAAGATTTTTTCTATAAATTCACTACACCCATTTTTTACACAATATAATTTAAAATAGGAGATTATTTATGTTTGAAACCAAGTTGAAAAAGAATCGTTGGAATCTGATTATGTTTATTATAAGCTATACAATTAACAATATTATAAGTGGTATAGTTTATGATGTTTACATTAATTATCTACAAGATACTTCAGAAAGTTTAGCTAAATCTTTTTGGTCTTATTATGGATATTCAGCCTTTGTAGGAGCATTTCTACTTCTATTTATATCAAAGATTGGATATAAAAAGATAGTTATATTTTGTAGTTTAGCTTGTTCAATAACATTGATAGCAGCAGCTTATTTTAAAGAAACATATATATTTTACATTTCAACTTTGTTTATTTTAACAGGGATTCAACTACATTTTTCAGTGTTGTCTCCATATATAGCAACATATGCAGAGTTCAAAGAGAAGATAAAATGGTTTTCAAGGCCTTTTATATTGGATATGTAGGATTTTTTCTTTCAACATATTTAGGGGGATATTTTGTTGTAAGACTTTTTGCTAAATATATTGGGAAAAATTTCCATGAGGCAAAGGAGATTACTGCAACAGTTTTGGAGATGGATAGTGTAACTAAAGGATTGTACATAGATTCAATGGGAAAAATTCTTATGATTTCAGGGATAATATCACTTTTAGCACTGATTCCAGCCTTTTTAATAAAAGAAGAAAAGGAAGATTATATCTATCAAAAAAAAGAAAAACATAAATTGGTAGAGATAAAATCAAACTTAAAAAAACTTATGAAGAAAAATACAGTAGTTTACCTGATTTATTGGGGATTGACAAACTTTGGAATGGGATTGTTTACATCATATTTTACAGTTTTCTTAAATAGAGTTCTCTATATAGACAAGGCAACATCCTCATTATTGGTTTCTATCTCCTATGGAGCAATGGTTATATTTATGCTGTTTACAGATAAATGTGTAAAGAAGTTTGGACAAGTAGTTACTCTTGTTGGAACTTCTTTAATGGCAATACCCTTTATGCTTTTAATTGCTCAAGGAGATAGATTTGGAAATAATATGGTGTGGGTAGTTGGAATATCATTGTTTATGAGAGCAGGGTTAATGAATCTTAGCAGTCCAATAGATAGTTCTTTTTCAATGGAGATAGTAGAACCAGAATTAAGACCGATATATGCCTCAATTATTAATTTTATTGCTGGGATAGCAAGTATAGTAAGTGGGTACTATACAGGAAAATATCTATTTGTTAATTTAGAAGGGTATAGAGAGGCATATTATATAGCAGCAGGAATATATGGAGTGGCAAGTTTAATATTTATTCTTAACTTTATGAAGTATAATAGAGTTTCTTCAGAGGAAGAGATGAGATAGGAGGATAAATTGCGAGAGATTGATATAAAAAAAATGAATGAACTGCATGGACTTTTAAGGGAGATTGAATATATAAAATATACTTTAAATGGACTTATTTATTGGGATAAGATAACAATGATGCCAAAGGGAGGAATCTATTATAGAAGTGAGGTTATGGCACATTTTGGAGAGGAGCTTTATAAGAAATTTTCTTCAGCTAAACTTCATAAATTAGTAGATTACTTTGAAAAAAATTATAGTGATGATAAAAAGATAAGCTCAATGATAAGAAGAATCAAGAGAAACTATATCTATGTAAATCAAATTCCTAAAAAGATATATAAGGAGTATATCTCTCATATTTCAATATCTGAGGCAGCTTGGCAAGAGGCAAAGGAGAAAGATGATTTCAGTATTTTTGCTCCATATTTAGAGAAGATAGTAGATTATTTTAAAAAGTTTGCAGAGTATTGGGGATATAAAAATGATCCCTATGATGCTTTAATAGAATACTATGAAGATGGGGTAACAACTGAAATATTAGATGAGTTGATACCTGATTTGAAAAAGTTTGCAATAGAGACTTTAGAAAAAATAAAAAATTCAGATGAAAAGGAAAAAGTAGAACAAGAGTTTTCTTTAGAGAAGCAGAAGGAATTGTCAGAAAATATTTTAAAAATAATAGGTTTTGATTTTAATTATGGAAGATTAGATGTAAGTGAGCATCCAACAGTATTAGCTAACTCTCCACAAGATGTGAGATTAGTAACTACTTTTAGTAAAAATAATATATTTAAGGGAATATACAATACTCTTCATATTGGAGGAAAGGGACTTTATGAGCAAGATATAGATACTAATCTTTTAGGAACTTTATTAGGGGAAGTTTCAACATTTGCTCTAGAAGATGGAGAGGCAAAAATATATGAAAGTATCATAGGAAAAGATAAAAATTTCTGTAAATTACTATTAGAAAAGATAAAAGAGATTTTTCCAGATGAATATAAAGATATAACTTCAGAAGATATTTATAAAAAGGTAAATCAAATTCAACCCTCTCTTATTAGAATAGATGCAGATGAATTGACATCTATTCTGCATATTATTATTAGATATGAGATAGAGAGAGATTTGATAAATAATAGAATAAAAGTTAAAGATCTTCCAGAGATTTGGAAAGAGAAATATAGAGAGTATCTAAAAATAGAGCCTAGTGGAGATAGTGATGGGGTTTTACAAGATATACATTGGGCAGCAGGATATTTTGGGTACTTTCCAAGTTATCTATTATCAGGAATCTATTCAGGGCAGATAGTGGCAGCAATGAATAGAAATTTAAAAAATATTACTGAGAGAATAGATGAAGAAAACTTGAAAGAAATTCACAAATGGCTAAAAGAAAATATTCATAGGCATGGAGCAGTTTACACTCCTAAAGAGTTAATAATGAATATTTCAAATGAGGGTATAAATTCAACTTATTATATAGAGTATCTAAGAAAAAAATACATTGAACTATATAAAATTTAAAAAAACAAAAAAGTGAGAGGAAATCTATGGAAAAACTACTATTAAAATTTGGATTTGGTGAAAAGTTAAGAAAAAATCTTTTTGCTATCTTAATTATTTCATTTGGAGGAGCTATCATTTATGGACTACCATATTTTAGATATGACTACTATGATGCTTACTTACAAGTGTATAATTTGAATAATACTCAAATGGGAGTATTTGGAAGTATCTTTGGTGTGTTTGGTATGATATCTTATCTTTTTGGTGGTTATGTAGCAGATAGAGTATCAATTAGAAAGATAATTGTTTTATCATTATTAGGAACAGGGTTAGGAGGATTTGTACATCTATTACCTCTATCTTTCTATTCATTAGTTGCACTATATGCTTTCTGGGGATTCTCATCTCTTTTTGCTTTCTGGCCAGCATGTGTAAAAGCTGTTCGTATGTTGTCAGACTCTGATGGACAAGGAAAAGCATTTGGAATTTTTGAAGGTGGAAGAGGAGTAGCAGCAGCTCTTGCAGCATCATTAGCAGTAATTGCATTTAGAATGGGAGCAAAGGCACTTGGAGATACTTTAGGAATGAGATACATTATAATCTTCTATTCAGTTATTACAATTCTATGTGGTGTTCTTGCTTACTTTAACATGAATGATGAAGTAGTAAATGATGGAGAAAAGATCTCTTTCAAAGATATAGGGGCAGTTGTTAAGTTACCAGCAGTATGGATAATTGCAATTGTAACATTCTGTAACTATGTTTTTACACTATCACTATATTATTTTGTACCATATGCAACATCTCTTTTAGGAATGACAGTTGCATCAGCAGCACTTTTAGCAGCAGTTAAAAGATATATCTCTCCTATTTCAAATGTAGGTGGAGGATATATTGGAGATAAAATAGGAACAGGAAACCTATTATTTGTATCATTTGTTGTTATGGCAGCAGGAACAGCAGGTATTTTATTACTACCATTAAAAACTTCAACAGTAATTATTTGGATGTTTGTTGCTCTATATATCATCAACTATTTATTCTATCAAGTAAACTACAGTTTAACTTGGGCTATGATGGAAGAGGGAGCTATACCAGATAAATATTCAGGAACAGCAGCAGGACTTATCTCTACAATTGGATATTTACCAGATATTTTCATATCATTAATGGCAGGAAAATTACTAGATAGCTATCCAGGAGCAACAGGGTATAGATACTTCTTTATCTTCTTAATAGCAATGCTAATATTGGGGGCTGTGTTTGTTACAATTTGGAAAAGTTATTTAAAGAAAAATAAGTGTGAAAAATAGTAAAAAGGTTAGGGTATAGATTATGACAAAGAAAAGTATTGATAAAAAAATAATAGAATTATTTCCAAAATTTCAATTAAAAAGTGAATTTTTACAATATGCTTTAAAAACTTTAGGTTATATTAATAATGAAGATTTTACAGAAGAAAATATAGTTCAGTTTGCAACAGATTTAGGATTAGAAACAGAGATAGAAGAGGAGTTAAATGAAGCTACATATGAACTATCTCTATACTCTATGCTTGCAGCTAAAATGAAAAATGGAAGAAACTGTTTTGAAGTATTAGCTGAAGAGGGAAAATTTGATGTATTAAATGAAAATAAAGAAATACCTGAGATTGTTGTATTTGATGGAAAAACTCAACCTGTATTTGACTACAAAGAGTGTTTATTTGAAAAAGTTTTTGTGGAAACTCCGTTAGATACAGATAATGATGGAAAAAGAGATCTAATAGCAGTTTATATAAGAAGACCAAAGGAAACTTTAAAGGGAATGAAAGTTCCTACTATATATGTAGCTGACCCATATATGCTAACTTGTATAGATGAATGGTATGAAAATATGCCAAATGTAGATTTAGATTTAAAGGTTTTTGAAGATCAAAATATAACTGCTGAAGATGTACAATATAAAGGAAGAGAGAGAAAACTACCTTTAGAAAGAGAGAGCAAGGGAGAGGCTAAAACATCTGAAACAGAGGAGATAACTTTAGATTGTATTACAGCTTGGTACAACTACTTTAACTCAAGAGGGTTTGCATCAGTATACTCTGCTGGAGTGGGAACTAAAGGTTCAGAGGGAATGAACTGTTGTGGTTCTGAAGAGGAAAAAATCTGGGTAATAGCTGTAATTGAATGGTTATGTGGAAAGAGAAAAGCTTATACAAATAAAACAGATAATATTGAGATTAAAGCTGATTGGTGTAATGGAAAAGTTGCTATGTCAGGAAAATCATATTTAGGAACTTTAAGTATAGCAGCAGCGTCAACAGGTGTTGAGGGGTTAAAAACTATAATACCTGAAGCAGCAATTTCAAGTTGGTATAACTACTATCATGGAAATGGACTTAATATGGCTCCAGTAGGATGGCAAGGAGATGATGCAGATCTTTTAACTGGACATTGTAGAAGTAGAGATCTAAATGAACTTCCTCACTTAAATGAGTTAGCAGATGATGTTATTCAATATTTGAGAAAAGGAATGGATAGAGAGAATGGAAACTATAATAGTTTCTGGGATGAGAGAAACTATCTAAAAGATATAAAAAATATGAAAGCAAGTGCTTTTATTGTTCATGGAATCAATGACTGGAATGTAAAAACTATTCACTCTCACCTTTTCTGGAAAGAGATGGAGAAATATAATATTCCTAAAAAGATGATACTTCATCAAGGAGATCATATCTATATCCATGATTTAAAAGGAATAGACTTCAATGATATTATGAATAGATGGTTAAGCCACTGGCTATATGATATAGATAACAATGTTATGGAAGAAGTGCCAGAGGTATTGATTCAAGATAACTTAGATATCTATAAATGGCATACTACTTATGATGGAGATCAAGTTGAATACTTTATTGATAATAGTAAAAAATTAACTAGATCTGGAGAAAAATCAGATAGAGAAGTAAATTTAAAAGATGATATTGGCTCTACAAAATTTGATAGAGAGAAAAAGAATTTTGAAGAGTGGCAAAAAGATATGATCTTAGATACAGAGGAGAAAAGAGATTATCGTCTAGTTTATTTAACAGATGAATTGGAAGATGATTTGAGAGTTTCTGGAGATATCACTGTTGAAATTGAGGCTGCAACAGATAGTGAAACAGGAATATTAAGTGCAATGTTAATTGATCTTGGAGAGGATAGAAGAGCTACTGTTGAGCAATATAAGACAGGAGAAAAAAACATATATCTAGGAAAAAATGGTGGATATATGGAAGAAAAAGATTTTGTAATTGAAAAAGAACCATCACCATTTAAAATAATCAGTAGAGGATCAATCAATATTCAAAATAGAGAGAATAACTATTGTAAAAAATCAGTAGAAAAAGATAGATTCTACAAATATACTTTCAATATGGTTCCAACAGATTATACAATAAGAAAAGGACATAGAATGGAATTAGTAATATTAGGAAGTGATGTTGAAATAACAACTAGACCTAAGAAAGTAACTGATTATAGAGTAAAAGAAAATAGTTTAAGATTAAGAGTTCCAATGATAATCAAATAGAGCATAAAAAAAGATAACTAAAGGTTGAAAAAATCTGTAGTTATCTTTTTTATTTTGATAAAAATATTGCAAAGTTAAAATAATCTGTTAAACTAAAATTAGGAGAGATATTAAAAATCTTTTGGAGGAAAAAAATGTTAGAGAGATTAAGAGAAGAAGTTAAAAAAAGAGTAAAGAAAAAAAGATATATACATATACTAGGAGTAGAGGAAAAAGCTGCTGAATTAGCAGAAAAATATGGAGTTGATGAGGAAAAATGTAGGATAGCTGCAATTTTACATGATGTGGCTAAAGAGATGGAAATAAAAGAGATGGAGAGAATTTGTAGAGAAAATTTCTCTAATGAATTGACAGAAAAGGATATGGATATAAGCGAGATACTTCATGGGTTTGTAGGTTATATAGTTGCAAGAGATGAGTTTAAAATATCTGATGAAAGCATATTAAATGGAATAAAGTATCATACTGTGGGAAAAAAGGGGTTAGATACTTTAGGCAGAATAATATATATTGCAGATGCTATTGAGAAGAATAGAGATTATCCAGGAGTTGAAAATATTAGAGCAGAAGTTGCTAAGGATTTAGATAAGGGAATTATTTTTGAAATAGATAGAAAAATTAATTATCTTTCCAGTGTAGGAGGAAAAATTCATAAAAATACTATGGAGATGAGAGATTGGTTAGCAGAAAATAGTAAAGGGAGGTAAAAAATGAATTTAGAAAAAGAGTTAGAAAAATTAAAAAGCTTAATGTATAAGGGAAAAGGATTAAAATTAGATGAGATAACAAAACTTATGGGGTGGTCTCCAAAGAGTAAAAAAGAGAATAGAGATATTTTAGATAGATGGATAGACTCTGGAGAGCTTATGAGAAATAATAGAGGGAAGTATAATATTCTTGAGAATTTAGGATATGTAAAGGGGACTTTCAGCATAATAAAAGATAGATTTGCCTTTGTAGATACTAAAGATGAGGGGATTTTTATACCTAAACCATTTTTTAATTCAGCTTTAGATGGAGATACCGTTCTTGTTAAGATAACAGCAGGTTTAAATGGAGATAAAAAGAAAGAGGGAGAAGTTGTAAAAATTATCAGTAGAGAAAAAGATACAGTAGTTGGAATTTTACAAAAAAATGATAGTTTTGGTTTTGTAACACCAACTCACTCTTTTGGAAAAGATATATATATTCCTTATAAACTTATGAAAGATGCAAAGGACCAACAATTAGTTGTTGTAAAAATTACTTCTTGGGGTGGAAATGATAGAAAACCTGAAGGAGAGATAATAGAGGTAATAGGAGATCCATATAATACTAAAAATATGATAGATGCTCTTATTTTAAGAGAGGGTATGTCAGAAGTTTTCCCTAGAGCAGTAATGGCTGAGGCTAAAAATATTCCATCAACAGTTTCAAAAGATGAGATTGCTAAGAGAAGAGATTTGAGAGATCTACCTATTATAACAATAGATGGTGAAGATGCTAAGGATTTAGATGATGCGGTTTATGTAGAAAAATTGAAAAATGGAAATTATAGATTGATAGTAAGTATTGCTGATGTATCTTATTATGTTCCAGAGGGTTCAATGCTAGATGAAGAAGCATATAAGAGAGGAAACTCAGTATATCTTGTAGATAGAGTGTTACCAATGTTCCCTAAAGAGTTATCAAATGGAATCTGTTCTTTAAATCCTAATGAAGATAAATTGACATTTACTTGTGAAATGGAGATAACTCCAGAAGGTAAAATAGTTGATTCTGATACATATAAATCAGTTATAAAAACAGCTAGAAGAATGACTTATACTGCTGTAAATAAGATTATCTCAGGAGATGAAGAAGCTGTAAGAGAATACAGTGATATAAAAGATATGGTAATGACTATGTTGGAACTTTCTAGAATAATAAGAGAGTTAAAGCATAAAAGAGGAAGTATAGATTTTGATCTAGCAGAGATAAAACTTGTACTTGGTGAAGATGGAAAAGTAAAATATATTAAAAATAGAGATAGGGGAGAATCTGAAAGAATAATAGAAGATTTTATGATTGCTGCTAATGAAAATGTTGCAGAGAAATTATTCTGGTTAGAGATTCCATCGATATATAGAACACATGAGAAACCAGATCCTGAAAGAATAAGAAACTTAAATGAAACATTAAGTAAATTTAAGTATAGAATCCATTCAGCAGAGGAGATACATCCAAAACAATTCCAACAAATAATAGAGGATTCTAAAGAAAAGGGAATAAATCTTTTGGTGCATAAGATGATATTGATGTCTTTAAAGCAAGCTAAATATACAGTTGATAATTTAGGTCACTTTGGTTTAGCATCAGGATACTATACTCACTTTACATCTCCAATTAGAAGGTATTCTGACTTAATGGTTCATAGAATACTAAATTCTGTATTGCATGGATATCCAAGTAAAAAATCTATAATTAAGAGTATGGAAACATTGCCACAAATTTGTGAACATATTTCTAAAACAGAGAGAACAGCAATGAAAGCAGAGGATGAAAGTGTAAAAATTAAATTAGTTGAATATATGATGGATAAAGTTGGAGAAGAGTACAATGCTATTGTAGTAGGATTTAGTAATAAGAGAGTATTCTTTGAAACTGAAGAACATATAGAGTGTTTCTGGGATGTTGTTTCAGCTAAACATTACTATGAATTTGATGATAGAGAGTATGTAATGAAAGATATGGACAATGGTAATATCTTTAGTATTGGAGATAAAATGAAGGTTATCTTAGTTAAAGCTAGTTTAGCAGAGCTTGAAATAGAGGTAGTACCTCAAGTTGTAATGGAAGAGGGATTTTAGATAAATTATAGTTAAAATAAAAACTACACCTATTATCTTTTAATAAGATTTTAAGTGTAGTTTTTTATTTTAGAATGTATAACCCATATAAACTTCAAATAATGGAGATGAAGAATCTAAATTATTTGAAAGGAAAAGGCTAATAGGTCCTAAAAAAGTATTCCATCCTATACCTCCACCATAACCATGATATTTTCTATCACCGATAGAGTAATTATCTTGGAAAGGTAAAGAATCAGATGAATAAGTTAGCATATTGTATTTTGCTAAAAGATGGAAAGTATCAGTTAATTTATATTGAATTCCACCTCTTAAAATATAAAACTCATCAGCATATACCCCCATCATAGGTAATCCAACAAAGGAGAAAGTTGTTTCAGAGTTTCTTAATCCACCTATTCTAAATAGAGAACTTTTTGGAAGCTCCTCTCCTCTCATTTTTCCACCAGCAACTCCAAATCCTACAGAGAATTTTTCAGATAGTGGGGTGTAGAAATTAGCAGAAAACATTCCACCACCTAAGTTAGTTTCTTTTCCACTTATATCTTGAGAGTTAAATCCCTCTAAACGCAGTACTGTCCCTTTAGAAGGGAAGTTTCTTTCATTTAAAGTATCAACATAAGTGTATATACTTGAAAATAGAGCTTGATAGTTTTCATTAAAGTTATAAATATCTCTATCTCCACTTAAATATTTATTATCATTATTGGCATAGCCAAGAGAGATTCCAGATACAACACTATTAGAAATAGCAGTACCAAAAGACAGTGAAGCTATGAATTTATTAGTTGTATAAGTAGAAACCTTATCTCCATTTTTGTAGATAAATAGAGGATCTGTTTCATAACCTATACTTGCTTCCCCTAAAAGTTTAAATTTTCCAACCTCATAGAAAGTAACATTATTAAAATTGATTTTAGGGAAACTAGAAGCCTCAGCTTTAATAGTATAGTTTCTTGTCCAGATTCCAAAGTTTGGTACTGTGGCAGCTATATTCATAGAGCCACCATAATTTGAAGCATAGTTTAAAGAGGCTCTTATATTGATTCCATCTTTCTCTTTAACTTTAAAGATTACAGTATCATCATTAACTTCATAAAAAACACGTTCAATATAACTAACTGAATAGATCTTTTTAGTCCAATCGTTTAAATCAGCTTTTGTAAATTTTCTATTTTTAACAGAAGGTTTTAACTCATTAACCTTTTTTAAAGTAAGAATACTATTTCCTTCTAATTTAATTTTATTAATTTGTATAGGTTCTTCTTTTAAAGCTTTATCTTTTATCTCTTTAAAATCTTTAGGTGAGCTTAGGTTAGCTAAAATATAACCATATTTTTCAGCTGCATCTTCCCCAGCAACAACTAATTCATTTAAATTTCCAAAATCAATGGTATCATGATCTTTTACATCAGGAACAATAAGCAGATCAGCAAGTTTTTTATGTGTTTCAGTTTTTCTATTACCATTATATGTAGCAAGTTTATCTAAGATAGTTACAAGATTTGATTTTTCATTTATTTTAGAAGTTTCAGCAGTTATATCCACAGCTATAATTATATCAGCACCTAAAGAGATAGCAACATCTATGGGAAAGTTATTAACTACTCCACCATCTACATAAAACTTATTTTCATCTTTTATAGGTTCAAGAAAGCCAGGGATTGCCATACTTTTAAATGTAGCAATAGCCAGATCACCATCAGAAAGTATAACCTCTTTACCTGTTTGGAGATCTGTGGTAATAGCTCGATATTCAATAGGTAGTTCATTAAAGTTCTTAATATTTTCAGCTCTGCTAAATATATCTTTTAATTGGAGATAGATATTTTCACCATTTAAAATTCCCATAGGGAAGGATAATTTTAGATTTTTATCTATACTCATAGTAAAAGGGTATTTATCATTTTCTATCTTCTCTTCAATATTTTTCAGATTTCTATCCTTTGAGTTAGTTAAAAGAGAGTTAAATTTTAAGTTAAGAACAGTTTTTTCAATCTCATCTGGAGAGTATCCAACAGAATACATTCCCCCAACAATACTTCCAACACTTGTTCCTACTATTATATCAATGGGAACTTGATACTTTTCTAAAACCTTTAAAACACCAATATGAGCAGCTCCTTTAGCTCCACCACCACTTAAAACAAGAGCTATTTTAGGACGTTGTTCAGAAAAATTAACTTTTTTAGAAAGATCAATATTGGATTTTTCAATCTCCTCTTTCATTAATTCTAAGTGCATCTGTTGAAGTTTTAGCTCTTCAATTACTCTATTTATTTCATCTATTTTATACTCTTTAGATTGCACACCTTCAGAGAAGCTATAACAAAAAGAGAGAAAAAATAAAGTTAAAGAGAAAATTTTTTTTAACATATTAACATCTCCTAGATATTTAAATTTTATAATTGATTTTACCACGAAAATAATATTAAAGAAAATAGAATAATTAAAAACTATAATTTCCAAAAGTAGAGGAGTGCAAACGACTACTACTTTTGAGACGCAGAAACGGAGTTTCTGTGATCCTTAAAGCTATATTAACAAAACTTATATTATCCCTAACATCAAGTTGACGTAATTTGGAAGTGAATATTAGAAGCCCTTAGCGAAATGCAGTTAAGAAAGTGCAACGTGTTTGAGCGGAGCTTGCGGAGCGAGTTTTGCATTTTCAACGGAATGAGCCATAGGGATTCTTTATTCACTGACATGGAGACAACTTGATGTTAAAAAAGAAATATAGATAACTAAAATTGACTAATAATCGCTAAATACAAAGGTACTTTGTCAAAACCAAACGATATTCAAGAAAAAATAAACTTAGTTAGATATATTATGGTTTAGGCAAAGAAAATAGTTTAAACTTTACAATATTTTGTTATTATGTTAAGATTTTTATTGAAAATATAGAAGATTAGGGAGAAATAAGATGGCACTTTTACAAGTTAACAATTTATATATGGGATTTTCAGGAGAAACACTTTTTAAAAATATTAGTTTCTCAATTGATGAAAAAGATAAGATAGGTTTAATAGGTGTAAATGGAGCTGGAAAAAGTACACTTATAAAAATTTTAATGGGACTTGAATATGATGAAGTAGATCCAGCAACAAATCAAAGAGGAATAATATCTAAAAAAAATAATTTAAAAATAGGGTATTTATCTCAAAATCCAACTCTTAATAAAGAAAATACAGTGTTTGAAGAGCTTATGACAGTATTTTCAAATCTGCAAGAGGATTATCACAGAATACAAGAGTTAAACATTATTTTAGCAGAGAATTTAGATGACTTTGATAAAACTATGGAAGAGTTAGGAGTTGTAACTGCTAGATATGAGCAAAATGAAGGGTATGCTATTGAATATAAGGTAAAACAAATTTTAAATGGACTTAGTTTAGCAGAAAGATTATGGACAAGTAAGATAGGAGAACTATCTGGGGGGCAACTTTCAAGGGTAGCATTGGGAAAAATTCTATTAGAAGAACCAGAACTTTTGATATTAGACGAGCCTACTAACCACCTTGATCTAAGTGCAATTGAGTGGCTAGAGAGAATGTTAAAAGAGTATAAAAAAGCATTTATTCTAATTTCCCATGATGTTTACTTTTTAGATAATGTAGTAAATAGAGTTTTTGAAATAGAGGGAAAAACTTTAAAAGCATATAATGGGAATTATACAGATTTTAGTATTCAAAAAGAGGCTTACCTTTCTGGAGCAGTAAAAGCTTATGATAAGGAGCAAGATAAACTTAGAAAGATGGAGGAGTTTATCAGAAGATATAAGGCAGGAGTAAAATCTAAACAAGCTAGAGGAAGAGAAAAGATCTTAAATAGAATGGAGAAGATGGAGAATCCTGTAATTACAACTAAGAAGATAAAACTAAAGTTTGAAACAGATAGCACAAGTGTAGATTTAGTTTTAAGAATAAAGGATTTAGCAAAGTCTTTTGATGGAAAAGAGATATTTTCAAATCTTAGTTTAGATATTTATAGAGGAGATAGAGTAGGGGTTATTGGTAAAAATGGTGTTGGAAAATCTACTTTATTAAAGATAATAAATGGATTGGAAAAACAAAGTAAAGGAGAATTTAAAATTGGTGATAGAGTTAAGATAGGTTACTATGATCAAAATCATCAAGGGTTAAATCTTAAAAGAACTGTTTTAGAAGAGTTAATGTACCATTTTACATTGAGTGAAGAGGAAGCTAGAAATATTTGTGGAGGATTTTTATTTACTGAAGATGATGTTTATAAAGAGATAGGAAGTTTAAGTGGAGGAGAAAAGGCAAGGGTAGCCTTTATGAAACTTATGCTTGAAAAACCTAACTTCTTAATACTAGACGAGCCTACTAACCACTTAGATATCTATTCAAGAGAGATTTTAGCTGAAGCTTTAGAAGATTATACAGGAACAATTTTAGTTGTATCTCATGATAGAAACTTCTTAGATTGTGTTGTTAACAATATATATGAAGTAAGAAAAGATGGAGCTACTCTCTTCAAAGGAGATTATAACTCATATATTGCTCAAAGAGATGAAGTTAAAGAGATAAAAGATAACAAAGGAACTTTAAGTTTTGAGGAGCAAAAGAAAAATAAAAATAGAATATCTTCATTAGAAAGAAAAATAGTAAAAGCTGAAGAAGATTTAGAAAAATTAGAGGAGAAAAAAGCTAAAAAAGAGGAAGAATATAATCAAGCAGGAGTTAGAAATAATGTTGATGAGCTAATTCAAATCCAAAATGAGCTAGAGGAACTAGATCTTCAAATTCTTTCACTTATGGAGGAATGGGAAAATATGGAGAATGAACTAAAAAATTTAAAAAATACTTTATAAATTTAGGAAAATGTGGTATAATAATAAAGATTTGTAAAGAAAAGCAAAGGATATATATTGACTTTTTGAAACAAAGTGATTATAATATTTAAGTTATAATATATATAAAAAAATTAAAAATAATAGGAAGGAGGGTAAAATGCCTACTTTAAGTCAATTAGTAAAAAACGGAAGAGACACTTTACTAGAAAAGAAAAAATCACCAGCATTACAAGGAAACCCACAAAGAAGAGGAGTTTGTGTAAGAGTATATACAACTACACCTAAAAAACCAAACTCAGCTTTAAGAAAGGTTGCCAGAGTAAAATTAACTAACGGAATTGAAGTTACTTGTTACATTCCAGGAGAAGGACACAACTTACAAGAACACTCAATCGTACTTGTAAGAGGAGGAAGAACAAAAGACTTACCAGGGGTTAGATATAAAGTTATAAGAGGAGCTTTAGATACAGCTGGAGTTGCTAAGAGAAAACAATCAAGATCTAAATACGGAGCTAAAAAAGCGTAATTATAGGGAGGTGAACAGTTAAAAATGTCAAGAAGAAGAGCAGCAGTAAAAAGAGATGTACTACCTGATTCTAGATACTCAGATAAAGTAGTTACTAAAGTTATAAACTCAATTATGTTAGATGGTAAAAAAGCTATCGCTGAAGGAATATTCTACTCAGCAATGGATTTAATAAAAGAAAAAACTGGTCAAGAGGGGTATGATGTATTTAAACAAGCTTTAGAAAATATCAAACCTCAAATCGAAGTTAGATCAAGAAGAATCGGAGGAGCTACATACCAAGTTCCAGTAGAAGTTAGAGCTGACAGACAACAAACTTTAGCTATCAGATGGTTAACACTTTACACAAGACAAAGAAAAGAATATGGTATGATAGAAAAATTAGCAGCAGAATTAATCGCAGCAGCTAATAACGACGGAGCAACTATAAAGAAAAAAGAAGATACTTATAAAATGGCAGAAGCAAACAGAGCTTTCGCACACTATAAAATCTAATTTTTCTCTATAGAGGATAAAGACTAACTTTTTCAATTTTCGAGGAGGAAAAATTTAATGGCTAGAAAAGTTTCGTTAGAAATGACTAGAAACGTTGGAATCATGGCTCACATCGACGCTGGGAAAACTACTACTACAGAAAGAATTCTTTTCTATACTGGAGTAGAACATAAAATAGGAGAAACTCACGAAGGTGGAGCAACAATGGACTGGATGGAACAAGAGCAAGAAAGAGGTATCACAATTACTTCAGCTGCTACTACTTGTTTCTGGAGAGGACATAGAATTAATATAATAGACACACCAGGACACGTGGACTTTACAGTAGAGGTTGAAAGATCTCTAAGAGTACTAGACGGAGCTGTTGCAGTTTTCTCTGCAGTTGACGGAGTTCAACCACAATCAGAAACTGTATGGAGACAAGCAGACAAATATCAAGTACCAAGAATCGCGTTCTTTAATAAAATGGATAGAATCGGAGCTAACTTCGCAATGTGTGTTGGAGATATCAAAGAAAAACTAGGAGCAAATCCTGTACCTATCCAATTACCAATCGGAGCAGAAGATCAATTCGAAGGAGTTATCGACTTAATCGAAATGCACGAAATCGTTTGGCCAGTTGACTCAGACAACGGACAAAAATTTGAAATAAAAGAAATCAGAGCAGAATTAAAAGACGAAGCTGAAGAAGCTAGACAATTCATGCTAGAATCAGTTGTTGAAACAAGCGACGAACTAATGGAAAAATTCTTTGGTGGAGAAGAAATTTCTCAAGAAGAAATCAGAGCTGCACTAAGAAAAGCTACAATTGAAAACATTATCGTTCCAGTTACTTGTGGAACAGCATTCAAAAACAAAGGAGTTCAAGCATTACTAGACGCAATCGTTGACTACATGCCAGCTCCTACAGACGTTGCAATGGTTAAAGGAACTGATATGAAAGATCCATCAATCGAAATTGATAGAGAAATGTCAGATGACGCTCCATTTGCAGCTCTAGCATTTAAAGTTATGACTGACCCATTTGTTGGAAAACTTACATTCTTCAGAGTTTACTCAGGAATCGTTGAAAAAGGAACTTATGTTCTTAACTCAACTAAAGGTAAAAAAGAAAGAATGGGAAGAATTCTTCAAATGCATGCTAATAAAAGAGAAGAAATTGAAGCAGTTTACTGTGGAGATATCGCAGCAGCAGTTGGATTAAAAGAAACTACTACTGGAGATACTCTATGTTCAGAAGCTGATCCAATAGTTCTTGAAAAAATGGAATTCCCAGAACCAGTTATTTCAGTTGCAGTTGAACCAAAAACTAAAGCTGACCAAGAAAAAATGGGAATCGCTCTTGCTAAACTTGCTGAAGAAGACCCTACATTCAGAGTTAAATCAGACGAAGAAACTGGACAAACAATCATTTCAGGAATGGGAGAACTTCACCTTGAAATTATCGTTGACAGAATGAAGAGAGAATTTAAAGTTGAATCTACAGTAGGTAAACCACAAGTTGCTTACAGAGAAACAATTCTTGGAACAACTGACCAAGAAGTTAAATATGCAAAACAATCTGGAGGTAAAGGACAATACGGACACGTTAAAATTATCCTTGAACCAAACCCAGGAAAAGGATTTGAATTTGTTAACAAAATCACTGGAGGAGTTATCCCTAGAGAATATATTCCTGCAGTTGAAAAAGGATGTAAAGAAGCTCTTGAAAGTGGAGTTGTAGCTGGATACCCTATGGTTGACGTTAAAGTTACACTTTATGATGGATCTTACCACGAAGTTGACTCATCAGAAATGGCATTCAAATTAGCAGGATCAATGGCTGTTAAACAAGCTGCTGCTAAATCAAATCCAATAATCCTTGAACCAGTATTCAAAGTAGAAGTTACTACTCCAGAAGAATACATGGGAGATATCATCGGAGACCTTAACTCAAGAAGAGGTATGATCGGTGGTATGACAGATAGAAACGGAGCTAAAATCATCGATGCTAAAGTTCCTCTATCAGAAATGTTTGGATATGCAACTGACTTAAGATCTAAATCTCAAGGAAGAGCAACTTACTCAATGGAATTTGCTGAATACATTCAAGTACCAGCTTCTATCCAAAAAGCTATTCAAGAAGAAAGAGGAAAATAATTCTAATTTTTCTTCAATATAAAGAAATTTATAAAGTGATGGCACTGAAAAGTGCCATTCGATAAAATATAAAAATACAATTAGGAGGAGAATTTAAATGGCTAAAGAAAAATTCGAAAGAAGCAAACCCCATGTAAACATCGGGACAATCGGACACGTTGACCACGGAAAAACAACTACAACAGCTGCTA